>CAYFES010000036.1:3938-8316 GCA_964342225.1 uncultured Gammaproteobacteria bacterium | reverse complement strand
AATTAAAACGTTCTCTACATTAGACATTAATTCCAATGGATCTCCATCCCACACTACAAGATCAGCATCAAAACCTGGTGCTATAGAGCCTACGCCAACTAATCCAAATATATCTGCAGGATTAGATGTAATTGCTTTCATGGCTGTACCATAATCTAATCCCATAGCTACAGCGTTGCCTGCTGATTGTGTAGCAAGATATGCATTATGTGCGCCAGCACCTTGAGCGTAATAAAATGCCATTTCAACTCCTGCTTCATTAAGACGAATAACATTTTCATAAGTAGCATTCAACGAATCAAATGATCCTGGTATATTATCGAGCGGGTCTAATATTACAGGAACGCCTGCTCTAGCAATCTCATCAGCTACCATATGTGCTTCAGCTGCTCCCCATAAGATCAGATCTACTTGCTGATTATCTGCAAATTTAAGCACATTAAGAATATCAGTAGCTTTACTAACTCGAACTGCTAAAGGCATCTCTCTGTTCAAGACTCTATTTATTGCTTTCAGATCTCGTTTAGTGAATTTGTAGTCATTGTTAGTCCCTTCAATAAATTGGACTTCATCAGCATCACTATCATTAGCACTTCTAACAAAATCAAATAGATCTTCCATAAAATGTAACTGCGCCGCTCTAGAATCTCCATATGATTCACCATAACTAGTTACAAGGCCTAACGGTCCTTGTTTCTTTTGCTTATAGCCATCATTAATCTTTGTATAAGTTAATAAACCTGAGAAATAACCTGATGCTCCTGGCACATGAACGGTTGATGAAACTCCTTTTGCTCTATTTAATCTAACTGCTTGAGAAAAAGGATTGTATGCTTTGCTTGGATCAAAACCCGCATTATAAATATCAGAAGATGTATCATTTGTTTGAGGTAGTGCTCCTATTTCAAGCAAACCAAGAGATGAGAAAACAATTAATCCAGGTGTTACATATTTACCTTCAGCATTAATAATATTTTCTGCGCCAACATCACCAATACTATCTTCAACTAAAATAATTTGACCTTCATCAACAAGAATATCTTTCTTAGCAAAACTACCGTCAGGAAGGAATGTCATTCCACCTTTGATCACATACATATCATCTGCATCTGAAAAAACAATAAAAGGAATCAATAGCAATAATCTAAATAATTTCATTATTTGTCCTCCCATTCTTTTATACCTAAATCAAAATCTGTATGTGGCATAAAGTTACTGTCTTTATCAAATGTTAAAGCGCCATCTATGTACACTTGTTCAGCTTTTGTATAAATACTGAATGGATTACCACTCCAAATAACTAAATCAGCATCTTTGCCTTCCTCTAAAGTTCCAGTCTGATCCAAAATTCCTAAAGATTTAGCTGGGTTTTTAGTTATCCATGTCATTGCACGACCCTCTGATATATCAAAACCAGCTCTTCTTCCGGCTGCCAAGGCTTTAGCTGCTTCTTGATTTAGTCTTTGTATTCCACTTGCACTATCAGAATGAACTATTGCACATCCTGTACCATCTCTGGCTTGATCAACGATTGCAATGTTTGCGATAGACATATCGTATGCTTCATGTTTAAAGCCCCACCAGTCTGCCCAAAGAGCAGCACAGACACCTTCATCTGCAAGTAAATCTGCAATCTTATAAGCTTCTACTCCATGATGAAAAGTTGAAACCTTATAACCAAATTCTTCTGAGATATTGATCATGGTGGCCATCTCATCTGCTCTATAACAATGGTTATGTACTAAAATCTTGCCATCCAATACTCCAACCAATGTTTCGTTTCTTAAATTTCTTTGACTAGGATTTTTTTCTAAAGATTTTTTATACTTTTCTGCACCAATCCATGCATCTCTATAGCCAGCGACATTACCCATTCTTGTTGATGGGCCCCTAGAGCTATAAACTCTTTTTGGATTTTCTCCACAAGCCATTTTTAGTGAGTGAGGGGCACCTGGAAATTTCATATCTGGCACGGTATTTGCTGAAACATTTTTCAATGTGACGCCTCTACCACCAAATAAATTTGCTGATCCCGGCAAAACATGAAAAGTTGTGATTCCGCCTGCCAAAGCTAGCTTATATTGTGGATCCTGTGACCAAACACTATGTTCTGCCCAGACTTCAGCAGTTACAGGGTTTGTAGCCTCATTACCATCACTACTGGTCCTAACACCTGGAGCTGGGTAAACTCCCATATGTGAGTGATTGTCTATTATTCCTGGGGTAACAAACTTCCCAGTTCCATCAATTTCATTTGCACCATCAACAACTAGGTCAGATCCAATAGCTTGAATTTCTCCATTTGAGAAATGCACATCATAATTTTCAAATTTATTCCCATCACCATCAAATACTGTTGCATTTCTAATGACAATATTCTCAGAGCTTAGAGGCTCATATGTTGAAGCATATGTGCCATGTAAATCTTCATCGTAATTCGTTACTGAACCTTCTGCTTCGGAAGAGAATATATTATTTTCTTCACTACATCCATAAAGCACTAAGGCTACCAATATAACTAGTAATTTTCTTATCATCTATTTACCCCTTGAATGTATAATAGTAAACAACAAATCTACCTATGCAAAGAAAAGATAAACGCAGCAATGATCAGTTAAGAGAGATAAGTATAGTCCCAGACTTTAATATGCATGCTGAAGGTTCAGCGTTGGTAAAATTTGGCAATACTCATGTAATCTGTAATGCAACTGTAGAAAAAGCAACTCCAAGATGGATGCAGAATGACAAAACAGGCTGGGTAACAGCTGAATATGGCATGCTTCCAAGATCTACAAATGAAAGAATGAATAGAGAAGCAAATAGAGGTAAACAATCTGGTAGAACAATGGAAATACAGAGACTAATAGGCAGATCTTTACGCCAAGCTGTAGATCTAGATAAATTAACTGGTTATACGATTACAATTGATTGTGATGTGATTCAAGCAGACGGAGGAACAAGAACAGCATCAATAACAGGTGGAACTGTAGCACTATATAAGGCGCTACAAAAAATAGAGAAAGAGGATGCTATTAAAAATCTTGTAGCTGCTATCAGTGTAGGAATTTGTAAAGATGAACTTCTTTTAGATTTAGATTATGAAGAAGATAGTAATGCTCAATGTGACGTTAATATAGTAATGAATGAAGCACTAGAATTAATAGAAGTCCAAGGTACAGGAGAAGAAAAAGCTTTCAGCAAAGAGCAATTCAAAGATCTAGTTGATTTAGCAGAGAATGGACTGAAAGACTTATTTACATTACAAAAAGAAGTAATTAAAGACGGGTGAAAGACTACCAAGAAAAATTTCTAAATTTAGCTATTGAATCAGGCGCATTCAAGCTTGGAGACTTTACCTTAAAATCTGGAAGACAAAGCCCTTACTTCTTTAATGCTGCATCTTTTATAGAATATGGCCATTTAGACCAATTAGCTGAGGTCATGGCAGAGAAAATTAAGGATTCTGATATCTCATTTGATGTTATTTTTGGTCCAGCATACAAAGGAATATTTTTAGCATCAGTCTTAGCAACAAAACTAAACAAACCTGTCTGCTTTAACAGAAAAGAAGAAAAAGATCATGGTGAAGGAGGGTCTCTCATAGGAGCAAAACCAGAAGGCAAAGTATTAATAGTTGATGATGTAATATCTTCGGGTTTAGCAATAAGAGAAGCGCTTGAAATTCTTAAGCCTTATGATGTCGAAATTGCCGGAGTGCTTGTAACTCTAGATAGGCAAGAGAAAGGTCAGAAATCAGATTTAATGGCTTCTGCAGAATTAAAATCAGAAGGTATAGATGTATTTGAAATTATTTCATTAGATGGCCTATTGGATGCGGGCAATATCATTAGCGAAGATGATATTGTTAAGATTAAAGATTACAGAGAACAATTTAGAGGTAAAGATGTCTAAAATAACGGGCTTAATTAGAGAAGTAGTTATTTTAGGTGATGCAAAAGAAATTTTAGTTCAAATTGATAGCGATCTATCTAATTCCCTAATTAATCAGAAACAAATTTTAGTTAATAGCCATAGTGCCATCATCAGAGATGTAAATAAAAATACGTTCAAAACTGATTTAACTCCTGAAATGTTACGATCAGATGATCTTGATAGTTTAATTTATGGATCTGAAGTGACTATTGATCTAGAGCAATAAAGAAATGAAGTATTTGTTAAGAAATATATTCGTGTTCTGTTTTGTTTTTGAAATATCTGCTGAAGAAGTAGCTCCTGGTGTTTTAAGAACTCCAGACTCTTATTTTGAAGATCTAAAAGATTACCCTTTTGAACCTAATTACATAATGATTGATGGACTTAGAATTCATTATCTTGATGAAGGGCCGAAGGATGCAGATCCCATTATTCTCTTACATGG
>CAYFES010000036.1:0-3838 GCA_964342225.1 uncultured Gammaproteobacteria bacterium | reverse complement strand
TCTAATGCTGGCTTACCATCAATGCCAAATCCTCAAGCTTGGTTTGCTAGAAATTTTATGAACTTTAATGTTTGGCTCAATACACCAACTTCTTTTGATGATTTAAAAAATCAATTAATTCAATCTAGAGATATGGAGCCAGGAGAAGCTTCAACTTTACAAACAATGACAACTTTTTCTAAATGGATTGCACATTCTTATTATGCTGAAGATCTTGATGTTGTTGGTGTTATGAAATATCTTGGCGGCCTAGAGAATATGACTAATGACATGATAAAAGCTTATGAAGCACCTTATCCTTCACCGGAATATAAGGCAGGAGCCAATACTTTTGCATCATTTGCTGTAGATGAATTGGCTGTCAATGAACAATATTGGATTGATGTTTTTGAGAAGTGGGATAAGCCATTTTTAGTCGCGTTTGGCGAGAATGAAAGAACTACCTATCAACTAAAAAAAGAGTTTGAAGAAAGACTACCTAATCCTACTGTTGTTGAAGACATAAAAAATGCGGGACATTTTATCCAAGAAGATGCTGGTCCTGAACTAGCAGTTTTAATTAATGATTTTATTGCTGGAAAGCTTTAAGAAATAAGACCTAATAATGCCGCTCTAATATAGAGTCCATTTTCTACTTGTGTAGAAATAAGTGATTTTTCCGATGTGGCTACAACATCAGAAATCTCTAAATCAATATTAATTGGTCCAGGATGCATAACTGAACCAGTAAATTTAGTTTTTTCAATAAAAGATTCGTTGATTTGGTATATCGACTTAAAGGCTTCCATATCTATATTCTCATTATCCTTTAATCTTTCATGTTTCACTCTGATTACATAGAGGATATCTCTATCTTCCATACATCCGTCTGTGATATCACTAAATGATGGAGATAAATTATCATCCAGCAACTCCTTTGGTCCATAAAATTGGATATCCATACATCCAAGTCTATTTAAGAGAGTCATTTGTGATCCAATAATACGGCAATGTTTAATATCGCCAATAGCTGCAACTTTTAATTTACTGAAATCTTCACATTTTTCCTTCATGGTATAGACATCGAGTAAAGCTTGAGATGGATGAGCATAGCTGCCATCACCTGCATTAATAAAAAATATATTATCAGGTAATAATTTTTCAATTTTTAGTGAAATCTTGTCTTCAGGATGCCTAATAATAAAGCCATCAACCTTTAAAGCTAATAATGTTTTAATAGTATCTTCTAAGGTTTCTCCTTTTTTTATAGAAGAACTGGCAGGAGAAAAATCAAGCACTTTAAAACCTAAAGATTTTGCAGCATGCTCGAATGATAACTTAGTTCTTGTGCTTGGTTCCCAGAATAATAAGCAAACTGTTTTTCCCTGGCCAATCTGCTCAAGGTTTGGCCAAGAATTTTTAATATTTTGAGCAGAATCAAATAAAGAGATCAATAAATCTTTGTCTAAATTATCAACTGTAGAAATTTTATTCATGTTTGTTGTCTCTCAATGTTAGTTACTGTCTTATTATTCTTTAATTGTGATTTAATTAGCTCTAAATGATCAGTGTCTTTAACCACTAGTTTAGCTGTTAGTTCAGTAAAGTTCTCATCTAGTGTTTTTGTTGCAACTGACTGAATATTTGAATGATTTTTTGAAATAATTTTAGATATATCTGCTAAAGCTCCAGGCTCATTCTTAAGTGTAAGTATTAAAGAGGTTAAGAATTCAGAATCATGAGATTTCTCCCATAGTACATCTGAACATTTGCCAGGCTTATTAAGAAAATTCTTTAAATTCTGACATTCATTTCTATGTATCGTAATACCTCCTTCATTGTGAACCGCTAAACAAGGATCCCCTGATATTGGATAACAACATTCTGGGAATTTTATTGCTCCGTATTTTTTTGATGATCCAATTTTTAATTGCGAGACAGATTCACTTTTTCGATTCGATCTCTTTAAATTTTCAGTGAAACTTTGAGAAACAATATTACTTGTTCTTCTGCCTGAACCTATATCTATAAGAAGCTGATTAAGTGATCTAACGCCAAGCACATCAAAAACGCTTCTAAGTTTTTCTGCTGGATATTCTCTTAACTCGATACCAGACTCTTGTAATGAGTCTTCAAGTAAATCTTTACCAAGAACTCTCGCATCACTTATTTTCATTTTTTTCAATTCTTTTTTTATTTCAGTTATTGCTCTTGATGAGGCCACAAAATTTAACCAAGCAGGGTTAACTGTTTTCTTTTTACTTTTTATTATTTCAACTGTCTGTCCACTCTGTAAGCTAGTTGATAGAGGTACTAATTTTTTATCCACTTCACATGATAGACAGTAATTCCCCAAAGAAGTATGAACTGAATATGCATAATCAATTGGGGTGGAGCCTCTTTTAAGTGAAAATATTCTTCCATTTGGCGAGAAGACATAAACTTCTTTACCTTTTAAGTCAGTTTTAAGACTTTCCATGAATTCAACTGAAGATGAAGATCTATTGTTTGTATCAACAAGTCTTTGCACTAACTGTCTAGATTTAGACTGAATAAGATTATCGCTTACTTTTGTCTTATACAGACCATGAGAAGCTATTCCATAGCTTGCAAATGTTTCCATTGCTGATGTTTGTATTTGCACTTCCATTGGAACTCCATCAAAAGTCATTACTACAGTATGGAGTGCTTGATAACCATTCATTTTAGGGACGGCTATATAGTCTTTAAATCTACCAGTTATTGGAGTAAAAATATTATGTATAAGTCCTAATGCCTTATAACAATCTGCTCCATTGCTAACTAAGACTCTAAATGCAAAAACATCGTATATATCAGCAAATGAAAACTTTTTCTTTTTAATTTTTTGATAAATGCTAAATACTCTTTTTTCTCTGCCTGTAATCTTTGCTTCTATGTCATTTTTCTTAAATTTTGCATTTAAAGATCTCTTTACTCTAGAAATTAATGTTTTTTTATCCAAATTATTTTTTTCTAATGCATCTTGTATCAATTTATATCTAGTTGGATGTAAAGTTTTGAATGAGCAATCTTCAAGTTCGGTAGCCATCTTATGCATACCAATCTGATGAGCTAGAGGAGCATACAAGTCAAATGTCTCTCTACATTTTTTAACTTGTTTATCTCGAGGCAAATGTTCTATTGTTTTTAGATTATGTAATCTGTCAGCTAATTTTATTATTACTACTCTTACATCTTCTGCAGTGGCTAAAGCCATTTTTTGAAAATGTTCAGCTTGACTTTGATCTTTCATCTTTTCGTCTAATTGCAGCAATTTAGTTACTCCATCTACTAGCTGACTTACATTATTGCCAAATTTCTTTTTAACATCTGACAAAGGAATATCACAATCTTCCACCACATCATGCAATAGACCTGCAATTACAGTGTCTACATCCATTTTTAAAGAAACTAGGATTAAACCGACATTTATAGGATGGGTTATGAAAGGTTCCCCACTTTTACGAAATTGGCCTTCATGAGCTTTATCTGCAAAATCAATTGCTTCTTTTATTTTTTTGCTAGCAGATGAACTTAAATAGTCTTTAGACAACTGGTCTAGACTTTCGCTAAGTTGCGAATTTTCTGGTTTTTTAAATATATTTAAAGAATCAAACAAAAAATAACCTACCCTTCATCTTCATTATCAAGAAAAACTTCTTCAGTGTCATCATCGTCATCACTAGGAGGTACATAGTCCTCATCAAGTACACCGTCAGCTATTTCTCGCAATGCGATTATAGTAGGTTTATCATTTTCAGGATCAACCAAAGGCTCAGCACTAGTTGATATTAAATCACGTGCTCTATCTGCTGCTTTAAGGACAAGATCGAATCTA
>CAYFES010000035.1:0-8832 GCA_964342225.1 uncultured Gammaproteobacteria bacterium | reverse complement strand
CCTGACTGAGATATTGTTACTAATAAAGTTTTATCGGTTTTTATTGGTTCTTGATATTGGTACTCGCTGCCATAATCAACTCGACAATTTATTCCTAAGAACTTGTGCGACCAAAATTCAAATATTCTGCCTGCATGAAAGCTTGTGCCGCAAGCAACAACCTGTATGTTTGTGATGTTTTTCATTTCTTTCTCAAAACCAACTCCAAAAATTCCTTCTTGGCTTTCATTTTTTGTGAGCCTGCCCTCAAGAGCGTCTTTAATAACGTCTGACTGTTCAAATATTTCTTTCTCCATAAAATGGCTGTAGCCTTTTAGATCATTGGTATAAGCATTTGAATCCACCTCTTGGGTTTTTAATTTTGCTGCTACTCCAGAAGAAGAGGTCACAGTTATATGATCTTTATCAAGAATAGCTATTTGTCCATCATCCATAAATTTGAATTTATTAGTAATGTTAGACAGAGCCATAATATCAGAAGCAATAAATTGCTCTTCAAAGCCTTCGCCAATCACAAGCGGGCTTTGTTGCCTTACACCAATTAAAGTATCAGGATTATTTTTATCTAGAATGCCAAGAGCATAAGCTCCTTTAAGTTTTGCTATAGTGCTTATAACTGCTGAATCGAGATCTTTTCCTTTGTCCATATAAAACTGAATCAAGTGAGCAATAACTTCTGTGTCTGTTTGTGATGAAAACTTAAAACCTTCTTTTTTTAATGTTTCTTTAAGCGCTATATGATTTTCAATAATTCCATTGTGCACAACATAAATATTATTTTTAGAACTATGAGGGTGTGCATTTTTTTCTGAAGGAACACCATGAGTTGCCCATCTGGTATGCGCAATTCCTATTTTTGCATTATTCTTTTTTAGGTTTAGTTTTTCAGCAAGGTCTTCAACTCTGCCTGCATTTTTTACTAGAGAGATTTTTCCATTAGTTTTATAGGCTACTCCTGCGGAGTCGTATCCTCTGTACTCTAGTCTTCTTAGCCCTTCAACAAGAATAGGAAGAATATTTCTGTTCGAAGTTCCGCCAACAATGCCGCACATTATTTCTTTTTCCTATTTTTCTTAACCTTCTGACGAGAACGGCCAAAAGCTAAAGAATCTGAAGGAACATCAGAGGTAATAACAGAGCCTGCAGCAATATATGATTTCTTTCCTATTTTTAATGGCGCAACAAGAGAAGAGTTGGTGCCAATAAAAGATTCATCTCCTATTTTTGTTTCATGTTTTTCTTTGCCGTCGTAATTGCATGTTATCGTGCCTGCCCCAATATTGGCTTTCTTGCCAATTGTTGCATCTCCAAGATAAGCATGATGACTGGCCTTAGATCCTGCTCCGATTGTAGATTTTTTAACCTCAACAAAATTGCCAATTTTTGCTTTATTTGAAAGAACTGCTCCATCTCTAAGCCTGGCAAAAGGGCCTACTTCTGCATTTTTTGCTATAGACGAGTTCTCAATTGAACAAAAATCTTTAACCACAGTTTCATCTCCTATTTTTGTATTAAATAAAACAGTGTTTGAGCCGATAGATACGTTATTGCCGAGCATAACTTCTCCTTTTATGGTTACATTGTTACCAATCTTTACATCGCGACCGACTTTTAGTGGCCCCTCTACATAGCAAGTAGATTCATCTTTAAAAATAGCTCCTTTTCTTTTTGCTGAGGCTATGTTTAATGCCACTAAAGCCCTATAAAGGTCTCCTAACTCTTGTTTATTGTTGGCTCCTAGTATTTCTTTCTCTTGGGTTTGTGTTGAGCCAATTTTTTGCTCTCTTGCGCTAGCAAACTCAACAAGATCAGTAAGATAATATTCTCCAGCAGCATTATTTCTTACTAGACCTTTTAACCCTTTCTTTAAAAAGTCATTATCTGCGATCATTATGCCGCTGAATATTTCATTTATCTTTTTTTCTTCTTTTGTTGCATCCTGTTCTTCTCTAATTAGCAAAGGTTGGTCTTGTTCGTCTCTTATTATTCGACCATATCCTTTTGGGTTCTTTATATTAGATGTAAGAATCGAGAGTTTTTTTCTGTTTGATGATTTAATTAATTTTTTTAAGGTTCTTTCTGAAACAAGAGGAACGTCCGAATAAAGGACTATTGTTTTCCCGCTTTCTGGCAAGTACTGAGCCGCTTGTTTGACGGCATGCCCTGTGCCAAGCCTCTCTTTTTGTTCACAAAAAACATAATCTCCAGGATTGTTGCCTAATACGTATTTTTTTACTTCATCTTTTTTATAGCCTGTAACTAATATTATTCTTTCAGGATTAAGCTTCATTGCTGTATCTAATGAATATTGAATTAATGGCTTGTCGGCAAGCTCCACCAAAGGTTTTGGTTTGGTTGTTTTCATGCGCTTGCCTTGTCCAGCGGCAAGCAAAACGATACTTAATCCCATTTTCTGATTTTAATGGTTTTTTTTAGTACTTAAACTACTTTTTTAGTTTTATATTCTTTTTCAGTGACTCAATCGCTCGTAATTGTGATAGAGATTGGCTAAGTTGAGTTGCTGCTTCAGCAAAATCTTTTTCATCTTTTTTATCTTTTAGCAGTTTTTCTGCCTCTTCTTTGGCTTTTATAATTTTAGCTTCATCAAGGTCATCTGCTCTTTCTGCCGAATCAACAAGAATAGTAATATTTTCTGGTTGGACTTCAGCAAAGCCGCCATTTGTAAAGAAAACTTCTTCTCCGTCATCTGAAATCATTCTTACTGGTCCAGGCTTTAGGACGGCCAGCAAAGGCGAGTGCCCCTTAACAATTCCAAGCTGGCCCTCTTGGCCATCCATTACAACCATCTTTGCTTGGCCTTCAAACAAAGTTTTTTCTTGTGAAATAAAACTAATATTAATCACTTTTAACCGTCTTAGCTTTTTCTAAAACTTCTTCTATGGAACCAACCATATAAAAAGCTTGTTCTGGCACATCATCATGAACACCATCAAGAATCTCTTTGAATCCTTGGATTGTATCTTTTACAGAAACATATTTTCCTGGTGCTCCTGTAAAAACTTCGGCAACAAAAAATGGTTGTGATAAAAACTTTTCAACCTTTCTTGCTCTCGATACTGTGTTTTTATCTTCATCAGACAATTCATCCATGCCGAGAATAGCAATAATATCTTTAAGCTCTTTATACCTTTGTAAAACACCTTGAACTCTTTGTGCCACTTCATAGTGTTCTTGTCCTACAACAAGCGGGTCTAGCTGTCGTGATGTTGAATCGAGCGGATCTACAGCAGGGTATATTCCCAATTCTGCAATTCTTCTCGAAAGAACAACCGTGGCATCTAAGTGAGCAAAAGTTGTAGCAGGAGATGGGTCTGTTAAATCGTCAGCAGGCACATAAACTGCTTGTATTGACGTGATTGAGCCTGTTTTTGTAGATGTAATTCTTTCTTGAAGCACTCCCATTTCTTCTGCAAGCGTAGGCTGATATCCAACAGCTGAAGGCATTCTTCCTAATAACGCAGACACCTCAACCCCCGCCAAAGTATATCTATAGATGTTGTCTACAAAAAGCAGCACATCTCTTCCTTCGTCTCTGAATTTCTCAGCCATGGTTAAGCCAGTTAGAGCAACTCTAAGCCTATTTCCTGGAGGCTCATTCATCTGACCATAGACAAGAGAAACTTTATCTAGAACATTTGAATCTGTCATTTCATGATAAAAGTCATTTCCTTCTCTGGTTCTTTCTCCAACGCCGGCAAAAACTGAGTAGCCTGAATGCTCAATCGCTATATTTCTAATCAGTTCCATCATGTTGACTGTTTTTCCAACACCAGCACCACCAAACAATCCAACTTTTCCGCCTTTGGCAAATGGACAAACTAGATCAATAACCTTAATGCCTGTTTCTAGAATTTCATTTGAATCTGACAGGTCTACATATTCAGGTGGCTTTCTGTGTATGGGCATTCTTTCTTTTGTCTTGACTTCACCTTTCATGTCAATTGGATCGCCCAATACATTCATTATTCTTCCTAGGGTTGCCTCACCAACAGGAACGCTTATTGGTGCTTTGGTATTTTCAACGTCTAGCCCTCTTTTTAATCCTTCAGTGGTTCCCATGGCAACAGTTCTGACAACTCCATCACCTAATTGTTGTTGTGTTTCAAGAACAAGATTGTTTTCACTAACAACCAAGGCATCATAGATGTTCGGAATTTGGGCTTTATCGAACTCAACGTCGATAACAGCACCTATTATTTGTTTTATTACGCCAGTATCACTCATTATTTCTCCTTATATTGCAGCAGCACCTCCAACTATCTCTGATAGTTCCTGCGTTATTGATGCTTGTCTTGCATTGTTATACAAAAGCTGAAGCTCTTTTATAATTTCTTCAGCGTTTTCTGATGCATTTTTCATCGCTATCATTTTGGCTGCTTGTTCGCATGCATTGTTTTCAATAACTGCCTGGTAAATTTGTGTCTCAATATACCTTTTTAGCAGCTTGTCTAAAATTTCTTTTGATCCAGGCTCATATATATAGTCCCAGATAGCCTGTTCTTCTTCTGTCTCAATTGAAGAGATCGGAAGCAATTTCTTTTCAAAAGGTCTTTGGCTCATAGTGTTTATAAATTCATTTGCATAAAGGTATACATTCCCTATGTTGCCTTCTTCAAAATCGGATATTGCAATTTGAGCAGAGCCGATGACATCTTCTGCTGTAGGAATGTCTCCTAGCTTTGATGCACTGCCCAAAACTTCTGCATTCTTTAAACGAGAGAATACATCTGTAGCTTTTCTTCCAAAAAGAAGCGCCTTCACCTTTCTGCCTTGCTTTTCTCTTTCTGCCATATTGTTTAGAGCCAGCTTAAATAAATTACTATTAAGCCCTCCACACAAACCTTTGTCTGTGCTAACAACTATGTAGATATCTGTTTTTTGTTCTGTGGTTTTGAAGAAGGGGTGCTTATATTCAGAGCTTGCTCCAGCTAAATTATTAATTAATTCAACAATTTTCTTAGAGTAGGGCTTGCCTTTGCGCATAGCGTCTTGAGTTTTTTTCATTTTGCTAGAAGCAACAAGTTCCATGGCAGACGTTATTTTTTTTGTATTTTGTACGCTGCCAATTTTTTTTCTAATTTCTTTAGTTTGGGCCATTTACCAAGATCCTTCCTTTATAAAACCATCAAGAATAGTTTTGTATTTCTTCTCTAAGCCATCATTCCAATCGCCTGTTTTATTAACTTCTTCCCAAACATCTTTGTGATTTGATTTGAAGTATGTTCTAAGGTTGTCTTCGAAAGATTGCATCTTCTCTTTTTCAATATTAGTTAAATACTTGTTTTCAATGGCATACAAAACGATAGAAACGCAAGCAACTGATCGTGGGGAGAATTGCTTCTGCTTTAGTAGCTCTGTTATTCTTTGTCCGTTTTCAAGCTGCTCTCTTGTAGCATCGTCTAAATCTGATGCAAATTGTGAGAAAGACTCAAGCTCTCTAAACTGTGCAAGCGCTAATTTAACTCCGCCACCAAGCTTTTTCATTATTTTGGTTTGCGCTGCTCCGCCAACCCTTGAAACTGAAATACCTGGATTAATGGCCGGCCTTATTCCTGAATTAAATAAATCTGTTTCTAAAAATATCTGTCCGTCTGTAATTGAGATGACGTTTGTTGGAATAAAGGCTGAAACATCACTTGCTTGTGTTTCAATTATAGGAAGAGCAGTTAATGAGCCTGTTTTTCCTTTAACTTTTCCATCAGTAACCCTTTCTACATACTCAGCATTGACTCTGGATGCTCTTTCTAAAAGTCTTGAGTGTAGATAAAAAATATCCCCTGGAAAAGCCTCTCTTCCAGGAGGTCTTTTAAGCAATAAAGATATTTGTCTGTAAGCTATCGCATGTTTTGATAGGTCGTCATAAATAATTAAAGCGTCTTCGCCAATGTCTCTAAAGTATTCGCCCATTGTGCACCCTGAATATGGTGCAAGAAATTGCAACGATGCGCTTTCTGCTGCTGTTGCTGAAACAACTATTGTGTTTTTAAGTGCGTCTGCTTCCTCTAGCTGTCTAACTACTGTTGCCACTGTTGATTGTTTTTGGCCAATAGCTACATAAACACAAGTTATGCCAGAATTTTTTTGATGAACTATAGTGTCTACAGCAATTGCTGTTTTTCCTGTCTGCCTGTCTCCAATAATTAATTCTCTTTGTCCTCTTCCAATAGGAACCATTACATCAATTGACTTTATTCCTGTTTGTACTGGCTGATCCACTGACTGCCTATCGATTACGCCTGGAGCCACAACCTCAATAGGAGCATTATGTTTTGATTTAATTTCGCCTTTTCCATCTAATGGCCTGCCTAAAGCATCTATAACTCTTCCTTTTAAACCTTCGCCAACTGGAACCTCAAGTATCCTTCCAGTGGTTTTTACCTTTTGTCCTTCTTTTATATGTCCTGAGTCGCCTAGCACTACAGCGCCAACTGAGTCTGTTTCAAGATTTAAAGCTAAACCATATGTTCCTTCTCCGAAATCTAATAACTCCCCATACATTGCATCTTCTAAACCATAAATTTGGACAATGCCATCTGCAGTAGAAAGGACTTCGCCAACATTAGCTTCTGTAGCAGCCCCTTTATAATCATCAATCTTCTTCTTAATGATGCTTGATATTTCTGATGGGTTTATTTTCGTAGTCATTTTTTCTCCTAGTTTATTAGGGCTTCCTTGAGCCCATTAAGCTTGTTGTCTATGCTTAAATCAATTTCATTGTCTTTATGTTTCAAAATAATTCCGCCTATCATGGACTTGCTTACCTCATATTTAATGGGTGTAGAAGGCCCTATATTTGAAGCAACAAAAGAATTTATCTGATCTTTTATTTCATCGCTTGGTTCTTTGTTGGTTGTAACTTTAACTGGAATTTTATTTTGTCTTTTGGAAGCATAACTAATGAAATGATTAAATATTTCTGGCATCAACTCAAAGCGATTATTTTTGTTTAATGTATTTATTAATCCTTTTAAATTGTTGTCTCCCACCAGATCAAGAGCAAGGTTAAGTTTGTCTTCTTTTCTAATAGTTTTATTTTTAAAAAAGTTCTGAAGATCTGTTTGAGAGTAGCTGTCTATAATTTCCTGAGCAGCATGCACTACCATTTCTATCTCGTCCTCTTTGAGAGTGTTAAAGAATCCTTTTGAATACACTTCTAGCAATTTATTCATTTTCTAAAATCATTAAGGCTTTTATCGATGGTGTCTTGGTGGTCGCTCGAAGAGACTTCTTTTGAAATAATCTTCTTGACCGCTGACATTACGCTCGTAGAAAAATCTTTCTCTAGCGATTTCTTAGCGTTAACCACTTCTTTCTCTATTTCAGCCTGAGCTGACCCTACAATTCTTTCTTTTTCTTCTGTGGCTTTGTTTTTCGACTCTTCAACTATCTTTTCAGACTGTGTTTTTGCGTTGTCCATTATCTGTTTTGCTTCTGATTTTGCTTTAGCTAGCATTTTCTTGCTTTCTTCTTCAGCTTCAACAATTTTTTTAGCGCTGACCTCAGAATCTTTTAAGCCTTGCTCTATTTTTTTAGCTCTTTCTTCCATTGCGGCAAGAAGAGGCGGCCAAACAAATTTCCAACAAAACCAAACGAATAGCGCAAAGGCTATCATTTGTCCTAAAAGAGTCGCGTTTAAATTCATTTTCTATGCAACAAATAATAAATAAAAAGCTAAACCAACAGATATCATTGGCACAGCATCAACAAGACCAATACCTAAAAAGTATGTTGGTCTAAGCTGGTCTTCTAATTCTGGTTGTCTTGCAATAGATTCGATAAGCTTTGAGCTTAAAACTCCTGCTCCTACTCCTGCTCCAATTGCAGCTAAACCAAACATTAGCCCAGCACCGACATATTTTAATCCTAGTGCTATTTCCATAATTACAACCTCCTTAATGTTGTTCAAATTTTTCGTGAGCCATATTCATATAGACCGTTGTTAGCATCATAAATATAAATGCTTGTAATACAACAATCAAAATATGAAATATAGCCCAAGCTAAACTAAGCATAGTTCCCAAAATTCCGACCATAATGCCAGAAAAGCTAAGCTGCCAAGCAACCATGCCCGCTATTAATAAAAATATCATTTCGCCTGCGTAAAGGTTCCCATAAAGCCTTAAGGCTAGCGAAAGTGGTTTTGCCAACATATCTACCAATTCAACAAAAAGGTTTGCTGGCAACATCCAAGGCCCAAATGGGTGTAGGGTGATTGACTTTATAAAACCTATAAAACCCTTAGACCTGATACTAAAAAATAAATATAAACCGAAAACTGATAAAGCTAGTGCCGCCGTCAAATTGATGTCTGTAGTTGGAACAACTTTTAAATATGGAACTCCTAAAAGCTCTGCTGGGTATGGAATTAAATCAACAGGAACGAGGTCCATTAAATTCATTAAAAGAACCCAAACAAATATAGTCAGCGCCATTGGTGCGACAAGTGTATTCTTTGCCGACTTAAAAGTTCCTTTTACTGTTCCGTCTATAAAATCAACCAACATCTCTACAAACGACTGAAGTTTTGTTGGTTTTTCCATTGAAAAGTTTTTGGCTGCTCTAGCAAATATAAATAAAAAAATTGCTCCAAGTGTTATTGAGAAAAATAGTGTGTCAACGTGAAAGGCCCAAAAGCCCATTTCAGCCACTTCTTCTGAGCTATAAGCAAAGGTCCATGTATCGTTTTGCAAAACTTCAATAGTTCCGTCTTTGTTTACTCTCTCGTAGCCTTCAGGCAATTTTCCGTACACCAAATTCTGTAAATGGTGACTTAAATATTCTGAAAATGTAAGTCCTGAACTGTCAGCTGCC
>CAYFES010000034.1:0-8889 GCA_964342225.1 uncultured Gammaproteobacteria bacterium | reverse complement strand
ATGCTTTTAGCGTATATAGGTGTCACGGTATAATGAACTGCACCTCAGTTTGTCCAAAAGGCTTAAATCCATCAAAAGCAATTAATGAGATCAAAAAGGAGTTAAGAAAAACAGGATAGTGTCTAAATCAATAGGGGAGAAATTTAAAGAAAGTTTTAAATATGGCGGGAATTCCGAATATTTAGATCTTATGTATGAAGAATATCTTGAAGATCCATCAAATTTAAGCCCAGAGTGGAAAAAATATTTTGATTCTATTCAAAATGGTCAGATTGATGTAAGTCATCAAGCAATTAAAAATAAATTTAAAAATACAAATTTTAAAGCCAGAGAGAATCAAACAAGCACAGAGAATACAACTTCAAAAGCCTCGGATGTTCAAAACTTAATTAATGCTTACAGAAGAAGAGGACATGAAGTTGCTAATTTAGATCCTTTAAAATTAAGACCAAAAAAAGAAGTATCAGATTTGAATCTAGGATTTCATAATCTTTCTCAATCTGATTTAGATTCAAGCTTTTCAATCTCAAATTTTCAAAATTCTGAAAATCTTAAATTATCTGAGATTATCGAGTCAGTTAAGAAGACTTATACATCGACTATAGGTTATGAATTCATGCATATCATGGATAGCAGAATTAGAAGCTGGTTTTTAAATAAAATTGAAGGCAGACCTACTCCATATAGTTTTTCTGATGACGAGAAAGAATATGTATTAAAAAGATTAGTTGATTCAGAAGGGCTGGAAAAATTTTTAGCTGCCAAATATCCAGGAGCAAAAAGATTTGGTCTTGAGGGCGGTGAATCATTAGTTCCTTTACTCGATACTCTCATAGAAGATCTTGGTTCTTCAGGAGCAAAAGAACTAGTTTTAGGCATGTCCCACAGAGGAAGGTTAAATGTTCTTATTAATGTAATGGGAAAGAAACCTAGCATACTATTTACAGAATTTGATGAAAATTTTGAAGAAGACGATGCCCACACCGGAGACGTTAAATATCATTTAGGTTTTTCATCAAATATTCTAACTAGCGGTGGCCAAGTTCATGTAACTCTAGGGTCCAATCCTTCACATTTGGAAGCTGTTAATCCAGTTGTATTAGGATCTGTTCGTGCTAGACAAGATAGAAGAGAAGATAAAGAAAGCAATGAAGTTGTTCCAATATTAATGCATGGTGATGCATCTTTTTCTGCACAAGGTGTTGTAATGGAGATTCTTCAGCTTTCACAAACTAGAGCTTATGGCGTGGGTGGATCTATACATATAGTTGTGAACAATCAAATAGGCTTTACAACAAGCGTAAAAGAAGATGCAAGATCCACAGAATATTGTACTGATGTAGCCAAAATGATTAATGCGCCAATAATTCATGTAAATGGCGATGATCCAGAAGCATGTGTTATGGCAGCTAAATTAGCTGTTGAATTTAGAAACACTTTCAAGAAAGACATTATTGTTGATTTTGTTTGTTACAGAAGAAGAGGGCACAACGAAACGGATGAACCATTTGCAACACAGCCAGTAATGTATAAGCAAATTAGATCAAAAGAAACGGTAACTGAAATCTATTCAAATAAATTAATAGAAAAAAGTTCATTAGATAAGTCTAAATATGAAAAATTTAAAAAAGATTATAGAAAAAACATGGAAAAAGGAGAGACAGTTGCCAAATCCTTATCAACAGACCCTGATCTATCTCTTCAATTTGATTGGGAGCCTTATCTAGAACCAGATTTAAAGAAATCATATCCAACAGCTATCTCAAATGAAGATCTTAAAGAAAGCATGGAATATGGTTTTGATTTTGAAGAAGGATTAGAAATGCAAAAACAAGTTGCAAAAGTCTATGAAGAGAGAAAGCAAATGCTAGAAGGAAAAATTCCTATGAATTGGGGTTTTGCAGAAATGGCAGCTTATGCAACATTATTGAAAGATGGATACCCAGTTAGAATGACAGGACAAGATAGTAGAAGAGGCACCTTTTCACATAGACATCTTGTAGTCAAGGATCAAAATACTGGAATAGGTTATGTTCCTCTTTCAAAACTTAATAAAGGAAATAAGAAATTTGAAATCTATGATTCTCTATTATCAGAAGAGGCAGTATTAGGTTTTGAATATGGTTATGCGTCTACTTGGCCAGAAGGTTTGGTGATTTGGGAAGCTCAATTTGGAGATTTCGTTAATGTTGCTCAGGTTGTTATAGACCAATTCATTGTCAGCGCTGAAACTAAATGGAATCGATTATCTGGTTTAACAATGTTTCTTCCTCATGGTTATGAAGGTCAAGGTCCAGAACATAGCAGTTGTAGGCTTGAAAGATTTTTACAGCTATGCTCTCATGAAAATATTCAAGTTTGCGTTCCAACATTGCCAGCACAAATATTTCATTTGCTTAGAAGGCAAGTTATTAAGCCTTCAAGAAAGCCTTTAATTGTTTTAACTCCAAAAAGTTTATTGAGAAATCCTCTCGCAACTTCTCAGATTAAAGATCTAACAGAAGGAACATTTAAGAATGTAATCGTTGATGAAGCTAAATTAGCATCCAAAAGAGTTATATTCTGCTCTGGAAAGATATATTTTGATTTGCTTCAAGAGATATCAAAGAAGAAGATTAAAAATATTACTGTTGTTAGGCTGGAACAACTTTATCCATTTCCTGAAAGTGAATTAATAAACATTACAAAAGGTGTGAAATGTAAAGATTTTTACTGGGTTCAAGAAGAACCGGAGAATATGGGTGCATGGCTAATGATCAGACATAAGCTAGAAAAAGTTCTTAATGAGACCAAGAAAGGTTATAAGTTAGGCGTTATTTCGAGGAATTTATCTGCTGCTCCAGCAGGGGGGTATCAAAAATATCATCAAAAACGACAAAAAGAGATAGTTACAGAGGCGCTAGAGTTATAAAATATTCAAAATGACTGAAGATATAAAATCTCCCCAATTTCCTGAATCAATTTTTGAGGGCACATTATCAAGTTGGCTCAAGAAGGAAGGCGATGAAATAAAACAAGATGAAGTTTTAGCAGAAATTGAAACCGATAAAGTTGTTATAGAAGTAACTGCTCCATCTGATGGTGTAATGGAAAAAATATTGGTAGCAGAAGGCAGCACAATAAAAAGCTCAGACATAATAGGTAGATATAAAAAAGGAGAAAGTGCTCCCAGCACCCCATCCAAAACTAAAGAACCAGAAAAGAAAGTAGAAAAAAAACCTAAAAAAGAAAAAGCTTCAATAGAAAAGAGTGAGCCTGCCAAGACTAAAAGAGAAAGAGGTTTTCGAATGGGGCCGGCAGCCAAGAAATTGCTAAATGAAGAAGATGTTGATTTATCTGATGTAAAAGCAAGCTCTAAAAAAGGCGTAGTGACAAAGAAAGATATACTTGAAGCTGTAGAGAAGAAACCAGAAAAAGTGGAGAGCAAATCTTCAGAAGCCTCTATAAGTGAAGATGGAAAAAATATAAAAAGAGTTCCAATGACAAGATTAAGATCTGTTGTTGCAAAAAGACTTTTAGAATCTCAATTTTCAACAGCCTCACTTACTACATTCAATGAAGTTGATTTACATGAAGTAAAAAAACTTAGAGAGAAGTATCGTGACAGTTTTGAAGAAAAGTTTGGAGTAAAGCTTGGTTTTATGGGGATGTTTCTTAAAGCATCTAGTATAGCCCTGCAAAATATGCCAATTGTTAATGCATCAATAGATGGTAATGATATTGTTTATCACGGATCTCAAGATATTGGTGTTGCTGTTTCAACTGAAAAAGGTCTAGTAGTTCCAGTTGTAAGAAATGTACAAGAACTTTCTTTGGCTGAAATAGAAATGGCTATTAGAGATTATTCAGTCAAAGCCAGAGATGGAAAAATTGAAATGGCTGATATAACGGGCGGAACATTTACAGTCTCAAATGGTGGTGTTTTTGGATCTCTTCTTTCAACACCTATATTAAACCCTCCACAATCCGCCATTCTTGGTATGCACAAGATACAAGAAAGACCAATGGTAGTTGACGGAAATATAGAAGTTAGACCAATGATGTATCTAGCATTAACATACGACCATAGACTATTAGATGGCAAAGATGCTGTATCTTTTCTGGTGAAGATAAAGGAAACACTTGAATCACCGGAATCAATGATTCTAGGAGTATAGATGGAATATGATGTAATCGTTATTGGAGGAGGTCCAGGAGGATATGTAGCAGCAATAAAAGCATCTCAGCTTGGCCTAAAAACTGCTTGTATAGAGTTTGATGAGGACGATCAAGGGAAACAAAAGCTAGGTGGAACTTGTTTAAATGTTGGATGTATACCATCAAAATCTCTTCTCGACTCTTCTTATAAATACCATCAAATATCAGAAAGTTTTGATGAGCATGGGATAAAAGTATCTAAACCTAACTACGATTTAAAAAAGATGATGGAAAGAAAAAATGATATTGTAAAAAAACTTACAGGCGGAGTAAGTCATTTATTTTCACACAATAAAGTAGAAGCAATTCATGGGAAAGGAAAGTTATTAAATCAAAATGAAGTTGAAGTCACAGATCTAAAAGGAAAGAAAAAGAAATACAAAGGAAAAAATATTGTTTTAGCGACAGGTTCGAGGCCAATCAATATACCATCAGTTCCATGGAATGGTACGACAGTGGTTGGGAGTGCTGGAGCTTTAGAGTTTACTGAGACACCAAAAAAGCTTGGAATAATAGGAGCAGGCGTCATAGGTTTAGAACTTGGTAGTGTCTGGTCTCGTCTTGGTTCTGAAGTGAGCATCTTTGAAGCTGAAAAAGATTTATTACCAATGTTGGACAGTGATATGACTAGAACTATCGAAAGGGAATTCAAAAAACAAAATTTAAATATTCATTTAGGTTGTTTTGTAAAAGGATCAAAAAAATATAGAAAAGGCATAAATCTTGAAGTAGAAATAGATGGCAAAATTGAGAAAAAATACTTTGATAAAGTAATAGTCGCTGTTGGGAGAAGACCATTCACAGACAATCTCTTAGATGAGAGCTGTGGATTAACTCTTGATGAAAAGGGTTTTGTTCCTGTTGATGAATACTGTCAAACAGATCTTGAGAATGTTTATGCTGTTGGAGATCTTGTAAGAGGTCCGATGCTTGCACATAAAGCAATGGAAGAAGGAGTAATGGTTGCCGAGAGAATTGCTGGTAAAAAAATGGAAGTAAATTATGATTTGGTTCCAAGTGTTATATACACTCATCCAGAAATAGCATGGGTTGGAAAAACAGAAAAACAATTAAAAGATGAAGGGATTGATTTTAAAAAAGGTAATTTTCCGTTTGCAGCAAGTGGTAGAGCTTTAGCTTCTGGCGATGCGGTTGGATCAGTAAAAGTTTTAGCAGATAAAGAAACAGATCAAGTTCTGGGAGTGCAAATATTCGGAAACTCAGCATCAGAAATATTACAACAAGGTCTTATTGGCATGGAGTTCTCTGCTAGTTCAGAAGATTTCGGCCTTACTATGTTCAGTCACCCTACTGTTTCGGAAGCTCTACATGAAGCTGCCTTGGCTGTTAACAAACAAGCAATTCATATAGGGAACTGATGAATCTTCACGAGTATCAAGCGAAAGAATATTTCGAAATATACGACTTACCTGTATCCAAGAGATCAATAATAAAGAAATCTTCTGATATTGATGAAGCTATAGAGTCTATAGATTTCTCTAATGGCTGTGTAGCTAAAGTTCAATCACACACAGGCGGTAGAGGAAAGGTTGGTGGAGTTAAGCTTTGCAAATCAAAAGTTGAGGTTGAGGAATTTGTTGAACAATGGCTAGGTAAAAAAATCGTAACTATACAGACCGATTCAGATGGATTGCCTGTAAATATAATTTCTCTTGAAGAGTTAACGGATATAGATAAAGAGCTTTATATGAGTTTCGTTGTAGATAGAGGAGAAAAGTGTGTATCGATGATAGTTTCTGAAGCTGGAGGAATGAATATTGAAGAAGTAGCAGAAAAAACTCCAGAAAAGATTCTTAAAGCAAAACTTAATTCAGATTATTTGATAGAAGAAAAAGAAATAAAGGCTTTGGCTAATTCTTTAAATTTTAATTCTAAGCAGACAGATCAATTCAGTAAAATTGTTTCAGGTTGCGCAAAATTATTTAAGGATAAAGATTTAAGCCTTTTAGAAATAAATCCATTAGTTGTTAAAACCGATGGAAATCTTCATTGTTTAGATGCAAAAATAAATGTCGACGAGAATGCTCTTTATAGACAAGAAGATTTATTAGATAAACGTGATCCTACACAAGAAGATCAAAGAGAGTATGAAGCCAAAGAGAATGACTTAAGCTATGTGTCACTAGATGGGAATATTGGTTGCATGGTTAACGGAGCAGGCTTAGCCATGGGAACAATGGATACCATAAAACTCTATGATGGTGAGCCAGCAAACTTTTTAGATGTAGGCGGTACAGCAACTAAAGAGCGAGTATCTAAAGCTTTTAAATTGATACTTTCTGACCAGAATGTTAAAGGCATTTTAATTAACATTTTTGGAGGGATAGTAAGATGTGATCTTATAGCTCAAGGAATTATAGATGCTATAAAAGAGAGAAGCGTATCAGTGCCAATAGTGGTTAGATTACAAGGCAATAAATCAGAAGAAGGCAAATCAATCTTAAATGATTCTGGTTTAAATCTTATAGGAAAAGATTCGCTTCAAGAGGCATCCAAAGAAATAGTCGAGTTAGTTAAATGAGTGTACTTATAGACAAAACTACTAAAGCAATTTTTCAAGGTTTTACAGGATCACAAGCAACTATGCATGCTGAGCAATGCATAGAGTATGGTACAAATGTTGTTGGTGGAGTTACTCCAAATAAAGGAGGACAAGAACATCTTGGTAAGCCAGTATTTAATTCTGTAGAAGAAGCAATTAAAGAAACAGGCGCTGACACCTCAGTAATTTTTGTGCCAGCAAAATTTACCAAATCAGCAATTATAGAAGCTGCTGAAGCAGGCATTAATTTAATTATTTGTATTACAGAAGGTGTTCCAGTTCTTGATATGGTAGATGTTATTAGTGCTCTTAAATCTTATCCTGAAGTGAGACTAATAGGGCCTAATTGTCCAGGTGTAATTTCTCCTGGAAAAGCAAAACTTGGAATAATGCCAGCTTCAATTCATTTAGAAGGAACTGTAGGTATAGTTTCTAGATCAGGGACTCTTACATATGAGGCTGTGAAACAAACTACAGATGCAGGCCTAGGTCAAAGCACATGTATTGGTATAGGTGGAGACCCTGTTAATGGAACTTCATTTATAGATGCATTAGAAATGTTTGAAAACGACTCTCAAACTGAATCAATAGTCATGGTTGGTGAAATAGGTGGAAGTGCAGAAGAAGAAGCAGCTGAATATATTAGAGATAATATTAAAAAACCAGTTGTTTCATACATAGCTGGTGTCACTGCTCCAAAAGGAAAGAGAATGGGGCATGCAGGTGCAATAATTTCTGGAGGTAAAGGAACAGCTCAAGATAAATTTAAAGCTTTAGAGTCTGTTGGAGTAGGTGTTGTAACTGATTTAAATCTGATTGGTTCCAGACTTAAAGAATCTCTTTAAATCCTTTTTTCTATTTTTTAATCTTAAAGTATTTAGTATCGCGCTTACTACAATACCAATAATCATACCCGTCCACATTCCTTCAGCTTCAGTAGGCAAAAATATTAAATCACTAAAAGAGAGATACACACCTATAGGTATTGCAATAAACCAATAGGAGATAATGAAATTGACCATTGGGCCAAAGGTATCCTTATGTCCTCGCAAAGACCCAATAGCTGAATAGCCAATAGCATCAGGCACTTGAAATATTGCAGCATAAGCAAGCAAAGTTAAAGCTACAACAGAAACATTTGGATCGCTTGTGTATATACTAATAAGAAGACTTCCCATTGAGATTATTAAAATAAAATTAGTAATGGCTACAATTAATGAAAATCTAAGAGAAAAGTTAGAAGCATAGTTTGCCTGGCTATAGTTTTTCTCACCGATTAAATTACCTACTCTTATTGCTGAAGCTAAACCTAGAGATAAAGGAAGCATGAATAACAATCCAACCAAATTTATAGCTATTGTATGAGCAGCTAATGAATTTGCACCAAAAAAGGATATAACTAAAGCTGCACCACTGAACATACTCAGCTCAACAAAAATTCCAAAACTTATAGGTATTCCAAGTTTAAGTAGCTCAAAGGAACTTTTAAAATCTGGCCAAATAAAATTTCCATAGATTCTTGTAGTTTTATACTGTTTCAAAAATAAAGTAAGAAGCCAAAATGCTATTAAACCCAACCAGCTAACTATAGCTGTTGCATATGCACAGCCTACACCTCCAAGATCTAGTTCAAAAATAAAATAATAGTTAAGAGGTATATTTATAAGAAAACCTAAAAGCCCTAGAACGAAAACTATTCTAGTTTGTGTAATACCTTCACTATAGCCTCTAAAAACTTGAAATAGAGTAATCGGTATTGCAGCAAAAGCTACAATACTTAAGTAGCCTAAGCTTATTGATCTTATTTTCTCTTCTGTGTCTAAAAAATGAAAAACTATCCCAGCATTTGACAGAACTAAATAAAAAATAAAACCTACAAAAAGCCCTGTCCATAAAAACTTTCTCGTTTTAATTTTTATTTGTTCAAATTCTTTTGCGCCAAAATGTTGAGCAATAATTGGAGCTATCGCAAACATGGCTCCAGCAGTAAGAAAATATATCGGACTATATATTGCAGCTGCTAATCCTACGCCAGCAAGATCATCTGAACTGTAATAGCCAGCCATAATGTAGTCCACTGTTGTCATTCCATACATCACCAGCTGACTACCAAGTATAGGAAGACCTAT
>CAYFES010000033.1:0-9424 GCA_964342225.1 uncultured Gammaproteobacteria bacterium | reverse complement strand
CGACCTTCTCAAGACAATCTTCTACTGTTATTCTAGCCATGCTTTTCTCTGAAGATGATATTTAAAAGGTTTTTGAGCGCTGTTTCAAGTGAATTATTAATAATTTGATATTTAAATTTAGAGGATTTTTCCATTTCTAATTTTGCTCCTTCGACCCTTTTTGCTATAACTTCCTCTGAATCAAGTCCACGCTCATGTAATCTTTTATGTAATTCTTCAATTGAAGGAGGAGAAATAAAAATACTTTGAGCATCAGGATAGGTATTTAGAATCTCCACTGCACCTTGCCAATCAATCTCAAGCAATACTTTATATCCTCTTTGCAAATGATCATTAATTGCCTTTTTTGGCGTTCCATATAAATTTTCATGCACTAATGCATGCTCTAAATAGACTCCTTCATCAATATTTGATTTAAATTCTTCTTTACTGATAAAAAAGTAGTCAGTCCCATCTGATTCATTTGCTCTTGGAGTTCGTGTTGTATGAGATACAGACATAAAAACTTTTTCATCATTGGTTTTAGCAAATTCAATAATATTTTTAATCAGAGTAGTTTTGCCTGCACCAGAAGGAGCAGTAACAATAAATAAATTTTTAGCTAAATTATTCGACATTCTGAGCATGCTCCTTAACCATTTCAATTAAGCCTTTTAATTCAACCGATTCATTTTTAATCTCAGCAATTAAAGCTTTTGAGCTAATAGTGTTTGTTTCCCTTTGCATTTCTTGAGTATAAAAGTCTAATTTTTTTCCAATTGCTTTATTTGATCTAATTAATTTTGCGACAAGATCAAGATGAGAGTTAAATCTAACTATCTCTTCATTTATATCAGTCTTATTTAAAGTTGCAAATACTTCAGATATGTTTGCTTCTTTTTGGTCTGGTTTAAGTGCAGCTTTAAATCTATTTAATTTCTTATGGATCTGTTTTGAATTAATCTTTTCCATTCCTTTAATTGATTTAATTGATTTTCGCATGTTAGCAATTAATCTTTCTAAATCAGCTTTAGTGGCTTTGCCCTCTGTTTCTCTTGTTCTTCTTAGCCTAACTAGTGATCTTTTGACTAAATCTCTTAAAGACGAGTCTTTAAGCACATAGTCTTTTTGTATTGAGTCTCTTACTTTGAGTAACTCAGAGTAAGTGGAAGAAGCAATATCAAATCCATGTTTCTTTATTCTTGATTCATTCTCTTTGACAAGTTTAAGAAAATTATCTGAAATTCTTAATTGTTCTTTAGGTGGAGCAGTAAAAAAGACATCTACATCAATTTTGCCTCTTGTGAAATTTTTTTGGATATAATCTCTAACCCAACCTTCATGACTTTTTAAGTTCACTGGAAGTTTTACATTAATCTCTAAGAATCTACTATTTAACGATTTTGATATGCATTTAAATTCGATATCATCCTTTAATAAGGTAGATTCACTAAAACCTGTCATACTGTGCATAAAAAAATCCGAACACCTCCAAAATTAAAATCAGACATATATATAATAAATACATATGTCTTCAGATCAAAAAATTGATGCCTCATCTTTATTGGTAACAACAATAAAAGGTGTAGGTGAAAAATTCTCTCACTCTCTTTTAAGGTTAGGCATTAAAACTATAGAAGATTTATTATTTCATTTTCCAACCAACTACCAAGATAGAACTAAATTAAAAAAAATAGCAGACCTAGTCCCTGAAGAGGATTTTGTAATTCGAGGAGTTGTAGAAAAAGTATCTCAAACTTTTGTACCAAGAAAAATGCTATTAGTTAAATTGAAAGATAATACTGGACACATCTATATTAGATTCTTTTACTATTTTCCAGGCTTAAGAAATATTTTTAAGGAAGGCGTAGAATTACAAGTTTCAGGAACAGGAAGATTAGGTAGATATGGTTTAGAAACTATACATCCTGAGTATGAAATAGTAACTAATAATGAATTTAAGCCTCAAATCTTAGCTAGATATCCTCTTACTAAAGGGATAACACATCAAAAACTTAGAAAACTAATGGTGGAGGCAATGAATTTAGTTAAAGAAAATAAAATTGAGATTTTTGATCATCTACCTAAGCATGAATTTAATTCCCTAAATCAATCAATTATTGATATTCATAGCCCTGATCCTAATAGCAATATCGAAGACTATTTAATAGGTGGGCAATCGCCTGCTAGAAAAAGAATAGGATTAGAAGAAATAGTAGCTAATAAGATTAGCTATCTATCTATTAAAGAACAAAATAAAAATAGAATTGCTGATAAATTTGAGGATGACTCTATAGCTAAAAAGATACTTAGTGATCTGCCTTTTGAATTAACTGATGATCAGAAGAGTGCATATACTGAAATTTACAAAGACATAACTGTTGGTTCACCAATGCTTAGACTTCTACAAGGTGATGTGGGATCAGGCAAAACTATAGTTGCAGCACTTATTGCTGCTCATGTCGTTGCTAATGACAAACAAGTAGCCATTCTTGCTCCTACCACTATCTTAGCAAATCAACACTTTCAAAATTTTGTTAATTGGTTTGGGAATGATGGGCAAGTTGAACTACTTACATCAAAAATTCCAGCAAAAGAAAGAAGAGCTAAGCATGAGAAGATTTTAAGAGGACAAGCAAAAATAATAATAGGCACTCATGCAGTTTTTCAAGAAGATGTATCTTATGAGAATTTATCTTTAGTTATTTATGATGAGCAGCATAGATTTGGAGTTAGTCAGAGACTAAAACTAAAAGAAAAGGCTGATAATTATCCACATCAATTATTGCTCTCAGCTACACCTATACCTAGAACTATGGCAATGAGTGTCCTCTCAGGTTTAGACATATCAACAATACGATCTTTGCCACCAAATAGAATACCAATAGTCACGACCACACTTCCTAACAATAGAAGAGATGCTCTTATCAGCAGAATAAAAAGTGCCATTAGTGATAATTCACAAGTTTATTGGGTTTGCCCTCTAATTGATGAGAGCGAAAGTGGGCTCACAGGCATAGAAGATCTAGAAAAAATTCTTGGCCAAGAATTTGATAAGAATGATTACGATATTATTCATGGAAAAATGAAAGATGGTGATAAACAAAAAATACTTGAAGATTTTAAAAATAAAAAAACAAAAATTTTATTGGCCACAACTGTAATTGAAGTTGGTATAGATGTTCCAGATGCCAATATTATGGTAATTGAAAATTCTGAAAGATTTGGTTTAGCACAATTACATCAATTAAGAGGTAGAGTAGGTCGTGGTACAAAAGATAGCTTCTGTATATTAATGCATAGTGATGATCTAACTGAACTAGCAGAACAAAGATTAAAGATTATCACTGAAACATCTGATGGTTTTGTCATTGCTGAAGAAGATTTAAAACTCAGAGGTCCTGGAGATATTCTAGGTTTATCTCAAACTGGTTTACCAAGCTTTACGTTCTTTGATCTGCTTGCTAATAAAGAATTACAAAAAGAAGCTGATAGGTTAGCCAATGAAGTAGTTAAAATGCCAGCTGAGCAGCAAAAAAAAATAGTTGAAAGGTGGTTTCCTGCCCATCTTGAACTCTCAGATGTTTAAGTTATTAAAGAATTATCGTTAAACACTATGAAATGCAGTCATTTATTTTTTGCGCTTCTTGTACAGCTTCTAATTGTCCTTTAATGCTCGCAAGTTGTGCTGCTGATTCAGCATTCCCATCTACCAATAATATTGCTGGCGTGAATAATACCCAAGCCACTAATTCTGTATTTTTATCTGAGGTATATTCTTGATCAACTAGCGCTCCAAGAATTTCAGCTTCTTTAACAAGACTTGTTTGTTCTGTTGCAAGTGCTTTACAGTCCATTTTTAAATATGGAGCAATCGAAACTCTTGTAGGGTTAACTTCTGATGCTTTTTGTGCTGAAGAACAGCCTACGATGATTATTAAACTTAAAATAATAAAAAGATTTTTCATACACTCTCTCCCACTCTGTTAAAAATTTATAAAAGCGGTGCTATAACAAGACTTACGATAGCCATCACATTAATAAGAATGTTCATAGACGGTCCTGAAGTATCTTTAAATGGATCTCCAACCGTATCGCCCACAACTGTAGCTGCATGAGTATCTGTACCTTTGCCACCAAAGTTACCTTTCTCAACAAACTTTTTAGCGTTATCCCAGGCGCCACCAGCATTAGCCATCATTAATGCCATTAAGACACACCCTAATAGAGCTCCTGCTAACATACCGCCTAAAACAACTGGACCTAAGATAAAACCAACAGCGACTGGTGAACCAATTGCAATTGCTCCTGGTAATAACATCTTATTTAAAGCTGCTTTTGTAGCTATATCTACACACTTTGCATTATCTGGTTCAGCCTTACCCTCAAGCAAACCTGGAATTTCTCTGAATTGTCTTCTAATTTCTTCGATCATTTCAAAAGCCGCATCACCAACTGCAGTCATAGTTATTGAAGAGACTAAAAATGGAATTGAGCCACCAATAAACATCCCCATTAAGACTTTAGGATCATCTAAAGAAAGTGACTCTACGCCAGTTGCAAGCATATATGCTGCGATAATTGCAAGGGCTGCAAGGGCTGCTGCTCCAATAGCAAAACCTTTACCTATTGCTGCTGTTGTGTTTCCTAATTCATCAAGCGAGTCTGTAATTTCTCTAACTTCACTTTTCATGCCGCTCATTTCAGCAATCCCGCCAGCATTATCTGCTACTGGACCATAAGCATCAATTGCCATAGTGATACCGACAGTTGATAGCATACCAACTGCTGCAATACCAACTCCATAAAGGCCTGAGAAATATGTTGATAACCCAACAATTCCTGCAATAACGAATAAAGGCAATACAACTGACTGCATACCTACACTTAAGCCAGCAATCATGACTGTAGCTGGGCCTGTTTCACCAGACTTAGCAATTTTACCTACTGGTGAATTCTCTGTCTCTCCACCTGTATAGTACTCAGTTATTAAACCAATTAAGATGCCGCCAACTGCTCCTGTAAGTACAGAATAAAAATAATTCATCTCTATAGCAGGTGAATAGTGAATACTCATGCCAGCAAATAATAAGAATAAGACTGGGGATAGGAATGTCCCCCATCTCAAAGCAACTGCTGGTGATCTAGAAACTTGAGTTCTAACAATGCCTATGCCTAGTAAAGAACAGAATAAGCCTGAAGCTGCAAGCCATAAAGGCAAAAACATTAAATCGGTATTGCCCATAGTTGCAGCAATAGCAATTGATGCAATCATTGCTCCACAGTATGATTCGAATATATCTGAACCCATACCAGCAATATCGCCAACATTATCTCCAACGTTATCTGCAATAACCCCAGGGTTCCTAGGGTCATCTTCAGGAATGCCAGCTTCTATCTTTCCTACTAGATCAGCGCCAACATCAGCACTTTTAGTGAAGATTCCTCCACCAACTCTTGAGAATAATGCTACGGCAGAAGCTCCGACACCGAAACCTTCTAATGCTTTAGCAAGTTCATTGGGATCTTCTATAACTCCACTAAAGTAGAAATAAAGGCCACCAAGGCCAACTAGCCCCATAGATGCTACGCAAAGCCCCATGATTGATCCACCAAAGAAAGAAATTGATAAAGCTTGTTCTTGTCCAGAATTTTCTGCTGCTGTTGCAGTTCTCACATTTGCTTGTGTTGCTGAATACATTCCTATAAATCCTGCAATCGCCGAAGATAACGCTCCAACCGCTATTGCGATTGCTGTATCCCAACCAAGTGGAGAAAAGCCACAAGCTACTACTAAAGCTATAACCACTGGCGTCAAAATTTTGTATTCAGTAAACATGAAAACTTTAGCCCCTAGATGGATCTGATCTCCGATCTTAACTACAGAATCTTTGCCTGCTGGATATTTCATGATTAATCCATACAAAACAAAAGCAAAAACTAGGCCTATTAAGCCAGTTACAACAGGACCCCAAGGAGTCATTGGGCCAATAATAAAACTTTCCATATTATTCCTATTTATTAAAAATTTGTTCGTCTAATTCGTTTTCAGATTTAGCTACTATACATGAGACAGCTGCATCACCGCAAACATTAACCGCTGTTCTCATCATATCTAGAATTCTGTCTACAGCGAGTATTAAACCAATTGCATCTAAAGGTAATCCAAGAGATCCAAGAATTAAAGCTAATGTAACTGTGCCTGCAGAAGGCACTGCTGCAGTTCCTATTGAAGTAACTATAGCTAATAGAACAATCTGCACATACTGAATTAACGTCAGATCGACGCCTACAGTACTGGCTATAAACATAGTAGCTAAGCCTTGCATAATAGCTGTACCATCCATATTTATTGTTGCACCAACTGGTACAACAAAAGAAGATACATCTTTTTTTACACCCAGATCATCTGTTACTGTTTTTAAAGTAACTGGTATAGTTGCAGCGCTTGATGAAGTTGAAAAAGCAAACAGAGCAACATTTCTCATCTTTCTAAAGAAAATTAATGGATTTAAATTTGCAAAAATTTTAAGTATTAAAGAATATGTAAAAGTTAAATGAAAAGCTAAAACAAAAATTAGCAATAATACATATTGAGCTAAATCGCCAAATATATTTAAACCTTTTGCCATTACATAGCTGCCCATTAGACAGAAGACACCAACCGGAGCAAAGCTCATAATTAATAAAACTATCTTAAGAAAAACTGTATTAAATCTCTCAAAAGTCTTTGAAAGCCCATTGGTTAAATCATCAGTAAGATTTAAAGCAATACCAAATAATATGCTGATAAAAACAATTCCTAACATATTATTTTCAACAAATGCACCAAAAATATTATTAGGAAATATCCTAAGCACTGTTCCGTAAAGGCTTGAATCTCCAGTTGCTGGATTAAATGAATCAACTTCTCCTTCATATCCTGAAAGATTGAACATCCAGCCAAAAAGTAAAGCTAGACTAACAGCTATTCCAGTAGTAAAAAGATAAAGTCCTATTGTTTTTGTCGCAATAGAACCAAGTTTTACCATATTTGACAAAGAAGATATCCCTGAAACTAAAGAGAAGAATACTAAAGGTACTACTACCAGCATTAAGAGATTCTTAAAGACTTGCCCACCTAAATTAAAGATATATTTTTCTACGCCCGAAAAGATTGAAACAGGAATTAAGTGTTGCGCATAATAAAATGCAGATGCAACTATTACGCCTGCAGCCATGCCAATTAGAACATTTCTTGTAAGATTTTTAGGCGCAGAAAGTGTACTCATATTTCAATCATATCAAAATCTTCTTTACCTACACCACATTCTGGACAAACCCAGTCATCTGGAATGTCTTCCCATCTAGTGCCTGGTTCAATGCCATCTTCTGGATGGCCTTTCTCTTCATCATAGGTCCATCCACAAACAACACATTCCCACTTTTTATATTCCATTTTTTATGTCTTTCTTAAGGGAAGTATTATAATCAATTCCTCATTAATTTATGACACCAGAAATAAAAACAAATTGGCAACTTTATTGCCCTGATTTAGATATAAAATTCCCCAAAATGAAAAATTGGGTCGAAGAAAATGAATCACTAATGCATAGACTGAGAAAAAGAGAAACAGAAATCTCTTTAGAAGTTCTAGAAGAAAGGATTTGCGATCATACAGATAAAGAACTAAATTTTAATAATGTAGAGGGCAATTTAAGAAAAATCTATCTTAGATCTCATAGAAATATTGTTTTTGCAGAGTCTTTTTTTAGCAACGAAGTAATTAAAAAAATTCCTAAATTTGGTCAACTTGATCAAGAACCATTGGGTAAATTTCTATTCAGTGATTCTAATATTGAAAAAAGAGATACTTATGTAGCAATATACAAGCAAGGAGATAAAGATTTTATAGGTAGAAAATGTATCTATGCTTACCAAGAAGAATTATTCTCCGTTATAGAAGTATTTTTATTTCATGAGTAAATCAATCGCTTATTTAAATTTAATTAGATTTTTTAATCCTATTGGTTTCTGGCTTTTATTATGGCCAGGTTTATGGGGTCTATTTTTATCTGGAAATATGGACATCAGCTATTTTACGATAGTTGTTCTTGGTTCTTTCTTAACAAGATCAGTTGGTTGTGCAATAAATGACATGATTGATATTCAATATGACAAAAAAGTAGATAGGACTAAGAATAGACCATTAGCCAATGGTGATCTAACTTTTAAAGAAGCACTAATATTCACTATAATTCTAGCTACTGCATGCTTGTATCTTCTTTCATTAACCAACATGCAGACAATCTGTTTGGTTCTATTTGTTGCTGTACCAATGATTGTGATCTATCCATTAATGAAAAGATTTATTGCCGTCCCGCAATTATTTTTGGGAGCAACTTTTGGCCTTTCTTTGCCAATTTCGTATTCAATGGCTGAAGGATATGTCAGTTTAGAAATAATTTTTCTGTATCTGGGTTGTATTTTTTGGATCTTAGCTTATGACAGCTACTATGCTTTATGTGATATTGAAGATGACAAGAGAATTAATATAAATTCATCTCCAATATTCTTTGGCGCTGATACACAAAAAGCTATTATGCTTTTTTATGGCCTGTTTGTTTTGATTGTTATGCTGCTTGCCATTCAAAATAATTTTAAATTAATGTTTATTGGGGTTTTATTTTTACTGTATCAAGGCTATTTTCAAAATCAGCTTTCTCAAGAAGGGAAAAACTTAGAAGCTTTCAAATCTAATAGTCATGTTGGTTTAGTAATTGCTATTATTCTATTCATGGAGAATCAAAGTGGACTCTATAGCTAAAAAAGATTTAATAATTTATATACATGGTTGGAATTCTTCTGGAAATGCTAGAAAAGCAGAACTCTTAAAAAAAGAACTAGCCAATAATGCTGAATATGAAGTTACTTCCTATACTTTAAAATCTCATCCTAGAGAAGCTATCAAGCAATTAGCTGAGATTATTAAATCAGAGAAAGAATCTAGAAAAGTACATCTGATAGGAAGTTCATTGGGTGGCTATTACGCTGTGTATCTAGCTGAATCATTAGATTTAAAAGCAGCTATGGTTAATCCAGCCGTATGGGCTTATAAAATTTTTGAGAATGATAGAGGAGAAAACTTAAACCCCAATACTAATGAAAAATATGTCATTGATCAGGAATGGGTTGATAGTCTTGAAGAAATATTTGTTGAAACTCCAGATACAAAAAGATATTTAGTTTTATTGCAGACTGCTGACGAAACATTGGATTACAGATACGCTGAAAAATATTTTTCTGGAGCAAAAAATATAATTGACCAGGGTGGTTCACATAGTTTTGAAGATCTAGAATCTAAAATTCCAGAAATGTTGAAACATTTTTGCTAAAAATTAGTATTTTCAATTGCCAAATCAATTTAAAAAGTCTAAATTTAAATTGCATTAGATTTTGCACCATA
>CAYFES010000032.1:0-9565 GCA_964342225.1 uncultured Gammaproteobacteria bacterium | reverse complement strand
TTCTTCTTTGGGTAAAATTTTCATTAGCTCTATTGAGGTTTTTCTAGGAATAATGCCTGAAAAGTCTCCTTCTGAGTTTAATTTTGATTTATATATTGCAAGCCTATGGGCGTCTGTAGCTACCATATTTAAAGAGTCTGAGGACTTTTCAAATAGACAGCCATTTAGATAGTGTCGCCAATCTTGGTTGGCCATGGCAAAGGATGTTTTTTGAAATAGCTCTAATAATTGTGCTGAACTAATGTTAAAAGTTGTGTCACTTTTTACAACATCAAAATCAGGAAAGTCTGACCCAGGTATTGTTGATAGGTTGTATCTGCCAGAAGAAGACTTAACTGTTAGTTTTGAGCTATCCTCATTAAGCTGAAAAGAAACTTCTCCCTCTGGAAGCTCTCTGATTATGTCTGCTGCCTTTTTGGCTGGTATGGTTGTCTCTCCAACACCTTCTATTTTGGCTCCATCGATAATAACTTCTAATTCTACCTCTAGGTCTGTGCTTAGAAGTTTAACTTTGTCTTCTTCACACCTTATTAATATGTTGCTTAATATCGGTAGTGTTTGTTTTTTGTCCGCAACAGCAGCTAAAGACTGAAATTCATTAATAACAAGGTCTTTATCAATAGAAAATTTCATTTTAAGCCGATAAACTTCTTCTTAATTTTTTATAATCTTCATCCACCTCTAAGCTTTCTTTCATTAGCTCTTTGGTTTTATCACAAGCATGAATTACTGTTGTGTGGTCTCTGCCGCCAAAAGCTTCACCAATTTCTGGTAGGCTGTGGTTGGTAAGTTCTTTTGCTAAAGCCATTGCCATTTGTCTTGGTCTTGTTATTGATCTATTTCTTCTTTTGGACAAGAGGTCGCTAAGTTTAATGTGGTAATAATCGGCTACAACTCTCTGAATATTGCCTATTGTGACCATTTTTGCTTGAATGGCCAAAACATCTCTAAGCGAATCTTTAACTAAGTTTATGTCAATTTCTGTTTTTGCAAATTTAGCATTTGCAGCAACTCTTTTTAGAGCTCCTTCAAGCTCTCTAACATTAGATTTAACTTGTTGTGCTATAAAAAAGGCGCAGTCTTCAGGAAGGGTAAGGTTTAATTCCTCTGCTTTTTGTAAAAGAATCGCTGTTCTTGTTTCAAGAGCGGGTGGGTCTATAACTACTGATAGCCCCCACCCGAAACGTGACTTTAGTCTGTCTTCAAGACCCTCAATTTCTTTAGGGTATCTGTCGCATGAAAAAATCATCATATTGCCTGCTTCTATAAGGCTATTAAATGTGTGAAATAGCTCATCTTGTGATTGTTCTTTGCCTGCAAAAAACTGAATATCATCTATTAGAAGTGCATTTAAGCCTCTATAGAATTTTTTAAATTCATTTATTGCTCCAAGCTGTAGAGCCTTTACCATATCGCTGACAAACCTTTCTGAATGTACGTAACAGATCTTGGCATTAGGCCTTTCTTCTAGAAGTTTGTTTCCAATTGCATGCATCAGGTGGGTTTTTCCTAACCCAACACCCCCATAAACAAACAGTGGGTTATATTCTGTTTGTGAAGCATGTTCTGCTACCTGTTGTGCTGCTGCTAAAGCTATTTGGTTTGAGTTGCCTGGAACAAAAGTTTCGAAAGTGTAATTTCTATTTAGTCCTGTTGTTTGAGGTTGTGTTTGTGTTGATCTTTTTATAGAAACATTAAGAATAAACTTGTTTCTTCCGATGTTTGTTTCCAAGAAATTTGTTATTTGTGGTAAGTATTTCTCTTTAAAGAAGTCGCCAACAAAAGAATTTGGAGCATATATGTTGAAATTATTTTCTTGTAAATCAAACTCTAGAGGTTTTATCCAAGAGTTATATTCTGTGGTGTTAAGCTCCTTCTGAAGTTCCTTTACTCCTTTATTGAATATATTTATTGTTGAAACCTTGTTAGACATGTCGATAAGTTTATAATACTTAAGCTTTTTAAAACATGTAACAAATACATTGATTTTTTGTTAAAAAACTGTGGATAAAAATGAAAAGAACGTTAAAAGTTACCAATATTAAAAGAAAAAGAACGCATGGCTTTAGAGAAAGAATGTCTTCAAAGGCAGGAAGGTCTATTCTTTCTAAAAGAAGATTAAAGGGAAGAAAATCCCTGGCTGTATAGTTTTAATGTCTGTTGATTTAGGGTTTAGTAAAAAAAATCGGATCAAAAAAATCACAAAAAAAATGTTTGAGTGGAAAAAAACAAAAGTTTGTGATGGTGTTTTTGTGTTTGAAAAAGAATCTAACAAAAAAGAGCCTGCAATCTTAATAACAATTCCAAAGGTTGTGGTTAAAAGCGCTGTGCAAAGAAATAAAATAAGAAGAAAGGTTAGAGAAATTTTTAGAAAAAATGTTTCTAGAGAGGGTGGAGTAGATTTTTTGGTAAAATTTAATGGTTGTCCAGATGGTTTTGGTTCAAAATTAGAGGGGTTTTTTAAAAATGTTTAGTCCTAGAGTTATTTTTGGTGTTGTTTCTCTTCTTCTTTTAGTTTTTCTAATTGTTGATTGGACCTCTTTGGACAAACAGTCAAAACTAGAGCGTTCCGTTTCTGTTCAGTCTGTTGTTATCCCAGATGGTTGGGAAAATATAAACAACGGTGTGTTGGATGTGTATGTAAGTCTTGATGATGGTTCTGTAAGGCAGGCCTTCTTATTTGAAAAATCAGAAAGAGGGGGGCTTTATAAAACCAGGCTGATGTCTGACGATTCTTTGTTGCGCTTCTATTTCAAAACAAATGTCTCTGGCTTTTCTAATTCTTCACCTTATGTTGTTGATGAAAGCTCTGAAGATTATTTAAAAATTTCTTCTACAGATGCGGCTGGAAATGTTTTAACTAAAATCTATTACTTTGACAGCCCAAACACTCTTTATGTAAAAGACCAACTTGATCTTGCCACGCCTTCTTTTGGTAGTGTTGTGGTGTTTAAAACTCTTTATAGGAACAGAAACAAATCTATTGATTACGGAACTTCTTTTTCAAGAGATCATTTGGCGTACAGCACGAGTGAAGATGTTTTCAATGATGAACAACTTTCTTCTGTAGACAGCAGGGAAGACTATCTTGGTAATTGGGTTGGTTATTCTCAAAAACATTTTGTTGTTGCTGTTTATGATAAAGATGAGCAGCAAAAAATATCACTATACCCAGCAGACTCTAATGGGTTGTATAGGTTTGGTTTTTCTGAAGACGCTGATTTTGATGGTGAGACCCACAGCTCTGAAACTAGGTTGTTTTTAGGCCCCAAACAAAAAGACATTCTGGAAAACGTGGCTCCGTATTTTGAATACAACCTAGACCTCGGTTTTGTTTATGGTATTGGTGAGTTTTTTATTGTGATTCTTAACTTTCTTTATTCCTTGGTTGGAAGCTGGGGCTTAGCAATTGTTTTATTAACTGTTCTTTTTAAGGTCGCTCTATCTCCCCTCCAAATAATACAAATAAGGTCTATGGTAAAAATGAGGAAGCTGCAACCAAAGATACAAGAGATACAAGAGCGCTATAAAAACGACAGGAACAAGCTGGGCATGGAAATGATGCAGCTTTACAGCAAAGAAAAATTTAACCCTTTTGCTGGTTGTTTTCCTCTCATTCCACAAATACCAATATTTTTGGCTATGTTTTGGGTAACAAGAGAGGCTTTTGAGTTTAGGGGAGAATCGTTTTTGTGGATTCCTGATCTAGCTGAGTCTGACCCATATTTAATTACGCCTGTTTTGATGGGGTTGATGATGTATCTCTCTCAAAAAATAATGCCAAAACCACCACAAAGCCAAGGAATGCAAGCACAAATAGCGCAACAAATGATGGTTGTTTTTCCGCCTATGCTTACTTTGATTTTTATTTTTATGCCTGCTGGTGTTGTTATTTATTCTGTTATAAACATGATTTTGTCAATTGTTCCTCAGGCAATCATTTTGAGCAGAGCCGCTACAGCTGAAAATGAGTGATCCTGTTTACGCTCTTGCAACTCCTGTTGGAAGATCTGCTGTTGCTGTTGTTCGTGTTTCTGGCGACCCACTGCCTGAAAAGCTTATAGAAGCTCTTTCTCTTAAAAAACAGGAGAGGGGTGTTTTTTTAAGACGCTTAGATTTGGGGTCTTTCTCTGATAGCTGTCTGGTTTTGAACTTTCCAGGCCCTGGTTCTTACACTGGAGAACATTTAGTCGAAATTCACACGCATGGAAGTCCCGCTATTGTTGCTGAGTTGTTTTCTTTTTTAAGTTCTTTGGGTTTAAGGGAGGCTGAAGGGGGCGAATTTAGCAAAAGATCTTTCCTGAACAACAAAATGGATCTGTCTGCTGCTGAATCTGTTATGTCTGGTGTTTTTGCTGAGTCTGCTCAGGAGCTGGCGGCGTTAGAAGATTTTAGGTCTGGTTCTTTAGGAAATAAAATTAAAGAGATCTCTAAAAAAATAGAGGGCTTGTTGGTTAAAGTAGAGTCGCAGTTAGATTTTTCTGACGAGGAAGGTGTTGTTGAAGTTAATAAAAACGATGTTGCTTCTGGTGTTGGTTCCTTAAAGCAAGAAACAGGAGCTTTAATAAAAAACTTTACTCCCTACAAGAAAGATAGCGAAAAAAAGAGGGTGGTTCTGACAGGAAAGCCTAATGTTGGTAAATCTTCTCTTTTTAATGCTTTGCTTGGTGAAAAGGTTGCTATTGTTTCAGAGCAGCCGGGAACAACAAGAGATGTTGTAAGGAAGTCTTTGTTTTTGTCTGGTGTTGAGGTTCGTTTTGAAGACACGGCAGGAATAAGAGATGTCAAAGATTCTGAAATAGAATCTGAAGGAATAGAAATGGCAAAAGCGGCGGCTGAGAATGCCGACCTTCTTGTTGAGGTTTTTGATGACCCCAAAAAGATTTCAAAAAAAGATGCTTCTTCTTTAGTGGTTTTAAACAAGTCAGATTTATTAAAGAGGGTTGATAAAATTGGTGGTTGTGTTGTTGTGTCGGCCAAAACAGGGGCTGGTTTGTTTGGTCTTCAAGAAGAAATATTAAAAAGAGTTCAGTCTCCTATAAAAGAAAACCTTGTTTCTGAAAGAATTTACTTAAGGCTTGAGGCTGCTCATCTTTTGTTAGAGTCTAATGTTTCTGGTAGTGATTTTTTTGAAACTACAGCGCAAAAACTTAGAGATTGTTTAAAGGAGCTTGAAGGTGTTTATGGTGTTTTTGACAATGATGTTGTTCTAGATCAAATTTTTAGTAACTTCTGTATAGGTAAGTAGTTATTTTGTTCTTATTTTGTGGATAGTTTTTTATCAACATTCTATGAACAGGAGGAGCTTAGGATAACAACCTGTTACTGACAAGAGCAACACCCACTTATCTATTAATAAAGGCCGCTTAAAAACTATATAATTTTAACTTATTAACAAAAAGAGAAGCCCTTAATAATAACAACAACAAAAATATGAAATATATATTTGATTTAATAGTAATAGGAGGCGGGCACGCCGGTGTTGAAGCCGCACTTGTAGCAAAAAGATCTGGGCTAGATGTTGCTTTAGTAACCCTAGACAAAACCAAAACAGGAAGAATGTCATGCAACCCAGCAATTGGCGGCATTGGAAAATCACACCTAACCAAAGAGATAGATGCTCTGGGCGGGTATATGGCAGAAGCAACCGACCTTTCAGGAATACAATTTAGAACCCTTAACAAAAAGAAAGGCCCAGCAGTTCAAGCAACAAGAGCCCAAACAGATAAAAATCTTTATGAAAAAGCAATTCAAGAAAAAATAAAGAAAGAGAACATTCAGGTTTTCGATGATGAAATTAAAGATTTTGCAACAAAAAAAACAATCATAGAAAAAGCAATTTCAGAAAACAACGAGTATGTAGCAAAAGCCTTTGTTTTAACAACCGGAACATTTTTAAATGGAGCAATTTTGATAGGGCACACAAAACAAGAGGGGGGAAGAATAGATGAAAAAAAATCTACTGGACTAGAAAAATTTTTCGAAAACAACGAACTTCAGCTAGGCAGACTTAAAACAGGAACACCACCAAGACTTTCAGCCAAAACAATTAACTATAAAATTCTAACACCCCAACCAGGAGACGAAGCGGAAGCCTATATGTCGTTTTTGGGAGAAAAAAACAAACACCCCAAACAAACCAGCTGCCACATAACCCAAACCAACGAAAAAACACACAAAATAATAGAAGACAACATCAAAAAGTCTGCCATGTATTCAGGCCTCATAAGTGGAGTGGGACCAAGGTATTGCCCCTCCATAGAAGACAAAATAGTAAGATTTGCAGAAAAAAAACACCACCAAATATTTGTTGAGCCTGAAGGGCTAGACTCAGACTGGGTTTACCCAAACGGAATATCAACAAGCCTACCAAAAGAAGTTCAGGAAGAGTATATACGCTCAATAAAGGGGTTTGAAAACGCAGAAATTTTACAGTTCGGCTATGCGGTGGAGTACGACTATATAGACCCAAGAAACCTACACAAAACTTTAGCCACGAAAAAAAACCCAAACCTTTTCTTGGCGGGACAAATAAATGGGACAACCGGCTATGAAGAAGCAGGAGCTCAAGGCATGGTGGCAGGAATAAACGCAAGCCTTTATGTAAAAAAAGAAGATTGCTGGGTCCCTCAAAGACAAAACAGCTACATGGGTGTTCTTGTAGATGACCTAACAAGACTAGGGGTTAGTGAACCATACAGAATGTTCACATCAAGAGCAGAACACAGACTTCTATTAAGGCAAGACAACGCCGACGAAAGAATGTTCGACACAGCAAAAAAACTAAACATCATAAACAAAGAAAGAGAAGAAGTTTTTCTTAAAAAGTTAAACGAAAAAAAACAAATTAATAAAAAACTAAAACAAACCAAGCTAATGGTTTCAGGAGCAAAAAAATCCGCAGAAGAGCTTTGCAAAAGAAACGACTTTACAGAAGAGGACATAAAAAAAATAGCAAACTTAAACGAAAAGTTTTTTACGGAAGTGTATTTTGACATCAGGTACTCTGGCTACATAGACAAACAACAGAGAGAGATGAACAAAATGAAAAACCTTGAAGAATATAGTTTGGGGCTAATATTTGATTACAAAGAGGTGGTCGGCCTTTCGGGCGAGCTTCAGGAAAGACTAAACAAAGAAAAGCCAGAAAACCTCCTTGAAGCCTCACACGTTGAAGGAATAACCCCAGCAGCCATAAACGTGCTCTCAATACACCTAAAGAAAATCGATGCAATTAGAGCTGTCTAAAGAACAAGAACACAAACTGAAAGCCTTTTCAGAAGAGGTGATAGAAAGAAACAAACAACACAACCTAACAGGATACAAAAACACACAAGCCTTCTTTGATGACCAGATAGTAGATTGTGTTTTAGCCCTAAAAGCCTGCAAAAAAAACTTACAAAACAAGGTTGTGGATTGTGGTTCTGGAGCAGGACTTCCCTCAATTATTTGGGCAATGCTTGAACCAGAAAAAACCTTTTATAGCATAGATAAAAATATAAAAAAAATTCAATTTCAAAAACAAACAATAGTGAAATTAGGGCTCAAAAACATAGAGGCCCACACCACAAAAATAGAAAACTTTACTTTAGACGACCCCCACACAGTGGTGTTAAAAGCATTTGGCCCAATTAAAAACACCACAACACAACTAAAACACAGACAACACCAAAAAAACCTCATTTTTTTAAAAAAAGATAATAAAAAAACAGAAGAAGAATTATTAGAAGCGTCTGCTTTGTTATATGATTACAAAAAGCACCAATATGTTTTAAATAAAGAAAAGATGGTCGCTTTAGAGCTCTATGACAGTAAAAATAGCCATAACTAACCAAAAGGGTGGGGTGGGAAAAACCACAACCGCCGTAAACCTTGCTGCAACACTAGCAAAAACAAAAAGAAAGGTTTTGTTGATAGACATAGACCCGCAAGCCAACGCAACCTCAGCAGCAGGGATAACAAAAAACACAAAAGACTCTCTTTATGAGTATTTTGAAAAACAAAACAAACTAGAAAACTATATTTTAGATGCCGCTGGGGGGTATAAAATCATCCCAGCCAACACAAACCTAGTTGCTACAGAAAAAATAATTGAAAAAACCACCTCAAGAGAAAAATTTTTTACTAAAAACCTTAAAAACATTTCAAAAGATTTTGATTACATTCTCTTTGATTGCCCTCCCGCACTAAACTTGCTAACAATAAATGCTATGGAATTTTCAAAGAAGGTTCTTGTTCCCGTCCAATGTGAATATTATGCACTAGAGGGGTTGGTGACGCTTAAAAATACAATAGAGCAATTAAATTCAGCGCTAGATCTAAAAATTAAAATAGTTGCAATATTGAGAACAATGGCAGATGGAAGAAACAGGCTAACCAGGGAGGTTTCAGACCAACTAGAAAAACATTTTAAACGGACTGTTTTAAACACAATCATTCCAAGAAATGTTAGGCTAGCAGAAGCGCCTAGTTACGGTCAGTCGATAGTCGATTATGATATAAAATCAATAGGAGCAGAAGCTTTTTTAAGTTTGGCAGGAGAATTTATAAGGAAGTTTGAGAATGGCAAAAAAAACATCTCTAAATAAAGGCCTTGAAGCACTTTTGGGTGATGTTGTTGCCCCAAAAGAAACCAAACCAGCCAAAAAAACCTCATCCAAAACAACAAAAACAACCCCATCTTCAGAAATTAGCATCAGCAAAATCAAAACTAATCAATATCAACCAAGAACAACCTTTGATGAAAAAAAATTACAAGAGCTATCCCAATCAATAAAGAAACATGGAGTAGTTCAACCAATTTTAGTTAGAGAAGAAGGTGGTGGTTTTGAGCTTGTAGCAGGCGAAAGACGAATGAGAGCTTCAAAATTAGCCGGATTAAAAAAAATACCAGCAGTAATTACAAAAGCTAGCAATATCCAGTCTTTAGAAATAGCAATACTGGAAAATGTTCAACGAGAAGACTTAAACCCACTAGAAGTTTCGAAAGGCTATCAAAGACTTAAAGACGAGTTTGGTTATACACAAGAAGAAGTTGCAAAAAGCGTTGGCAAACCAAGAAGCTCAATAGCAAACTCTTTAAGGCTGCTAACACTATCTCCAAAAATACAAACAGAGCTAGAAAAAGGAAACCTAACAGAAGGACATGCAAAAGTTCTTTTAGGTGTAGAGGCAGCACAAGCAAATATTCTTTTAGAAACAATCCTCAAAGAAAAGCTTTCAGTTAGAGATTTAGAAAAAATGCTAATTGGAAAGACATCAACTCCAACACCAAAAAAACCTAAATCAACAGACGAAAAAAACCTGGAATCAGCCTTAAGCTCTAAGCTTGGTTCAAGGGTTGTTATTCAAGACAACAATGGCAAAGGCAAAATGGTAATAAAATATTACTCATACGACGAATTAGATGGAATTATTGAGAAAATTTCCGTTTAAACCTATAAACGAAGACCAAATTAAATTAAAATTACGACACCCATGGCAGCTGATACTTCAGGACGAACATTTTCAGAATATTTAAGTCACCATTTACAAAATTTGGTGTACGGAAAACTGCCTGCTGGCT
>CAYFES010000031.1:0-9798 GCA_964342225.1 uncultured Gammaproteobacteria bacterium | reverse complement strand
TAAGAGAGGGATTGAAGTTGGTCATATTTTTCAGCTAGGTAAAAAATATAGCGAAAAAATGAAAGTCTCATTGAAAAATGAAAAAGGCAAAGAACAAGATCTTTATATGGGTTGTTATGGTATTGGTATTTCTAGAATTGTTGCCGCTTCTATTGAGCAGAATCATGATGATAAAGGAATTATTTGGCCTTATTCTATAGCTCCATTTCATTTAAATATAATTTGTTTAGATCCAAGCAAAAAAGAAATATTAGAAGAGTGTAAAAGTCTTTATAACATTCTGAAAAAATCCGGTCATGATATTTTGTTAGATGATAGGGATATAAGAGCAGGAATAAAGTTTACTGAACATGAAATGTTAGGCATACCTTTTTCAATAATTATTGGGCCTAATAATTTCAATAAGAATAATTATGAGTTTACTGTTAGAAAGGACAACGTAAAATCAGAATTAAAAATTGATGAGATTAAACAAAAATTGGAGGAATTAAAATGATTAGATTTTTTACAACCATTGGTGGTTTTTTACTTGGAGCGCTTCTTCTGGCCTTCCTTACAATATTGACATTTAACCCTGGTTTTTTTGCAAAAATTGCTTTGAAAGATTTTGCAAAAGATATTGCTTCTCCTTCAACAAATAGTCTTGATAAATTTTTAGATGATTCAGTTATTGATCCATTGCTTGAAAGTCCTGAAACACTAACTGATCTAGGGCTTCATGATCTTGACTGGCTAACCAACCACAATGAAAAGATGAATGATTACTCTGTTGAAAAAGCTGAAGATGATCACAAGAAGTTTTTAGAGTATTACTCAAAATTAAATACATTCGACGAATCAGAACTTAATGATAGAACAAAACTTAATCTTGAGGTTGCAAAATTTTCTGCAGAAATTGAAAAAATGGGTTTTGAGAATTTTAGATACCATATGGGACCGTTTATCCAATTTTATGGAACACATGTTTATTTTGTTAATTTCTTAACCGACACTCATAAGCTTGAAACAAAAAAAGATGCAGAAGACTACATTAAAAGAACTAATGCTATTCCAAAAGCTATCGATCAGCTTATGGTATTTGAAAAAAGAAGAGCTGATGCGGGCATTTATTCTCCAAGATTTGTTTATGAAAAAAGTTTTTTGCAAGTGCAAGCACTAGTTGAAACAACAACTGAAGAACATCCGCTTTATGTATCTTTTAAAGATGGCATAGATAAGATTGATATTACTGAAGACAGAAAAATAGAAATGCTAGATGAGCTATTAGGTGCTGTTGAAAACTTCAAAATTTCATATGGAAAATTAAAAAATCTTATTGAAGAAAATATGTTAAGCGCTAGAGAATTTGATGGGGTTTGGAGTTTGCCTAATGGTGAAGATTATTACAAACACAGATTAAAAATTTATACCACTACAAATCTAACAGCAGATGAAATTCATAATTTAGGATTAGAACTAGTAGATGAGATTCAGTCTGAAATTAAAAGTATCTTAGCTAGTGAAGGTTATGACATTAATAGACCTTTAGAAAATATATTTGTTGAATTAAATGAAGATCCAAGGTTTTTGTTTGAAGATTCAGATGAAGGAAGACAAGCAATTCTTGATGAATACACCAGAATAAATGAAGAAACTTATGAAATCTTGCCAGATTATTTTAATGAGCTTCCTCAAGCAAAAGTTGTGGTGAAAAGAATACCAATTTTTTCTGAACAAAGTGCTGCAGGTGGCTATTATCAGGGTTCATCTTTAGATGGCTCAAGACCAGCTGCTTGGTATGCAAATTTATATGATATTGGAGCTACACAAACTTTTGGTATGCCAGCACTTTCTTTTCATGAAGCTGTGCCGGGGCATCATTTACAAATAGCCTTAAATCAAGAGAATAAAAATCAAACACTTTGGAATAAATTTGGCTATACAACTTCTGCATTTACAGAAGGATGGGCTCTTTATGCTGAAAGGTTAGCTATTGAAGCAGGTTTAGTTACTGATCCATATGACATGATTGGATCATTACAGTCAGAGCTTTTCAGAGCAGTTAGACTTGTAGTTGATACAGGGATTCATTCTAAACGCTGGACTAGGGAAGAGGCTATAAAATATATGATGGATAATGCTGGGCAAGTTAAAAGCGCAGCCGAATCTGAAATAGAAAGATATATAGTTTGGCCTGCTCAAGCAACTGCTTACATGGTAGGTAGAATAAAAATTCTAGAGCTAAGAGAAAAAGCTAAAAATGAATTAGGTAATAGATTCGATATAAAAGATTTCCACTCAGTAGTTTTGATGAATGGGGTCTTGCCTCTAACAGTTTTAGAGGCACTCATAGACGATTATATTGCTAATAATAGCTAAGCCTCTAAACTAGCTTTTTCTATCTCATCTAATAATTTAGAGTTTTCTCTAAGAAATTCAGTAGCTTTATTAAGTCCTTGGCCTATCTTTTCTCCTTTATAGCTATACCAAGAGCCTGATTTCTCCACCACATCTTTTTTGACTGCATATTCAATAATTTCGCCAATTTTGTTAATGCCCTTTCCATACAGTATTTGAAAATCTACAACCTTAAATGGTGGAGCAACTTTATTTTTAACAACTTTAACCCTTGTTTCATTTCCAACTATTTCATCTGCATCTTTAATTGCACCGACTCTTCTAATATCCAATCTTACACTTGAGTAAAATTTAAGTGCATTGCCTCCAGTTGTAGTTTCTGGATTTCCGAACATCACTCCTATCTTCATTCTTATTTGATTGATGAAAATAACCATAGTGTTTGTTTTTTGGATGTTGCCAGTTATTTTTCTTAATGCTTGGGACATCAGTCTTGCTTGTAAGCCAACATGAGAAGCTCCCATGTCGCCTTCTAATTCAGCTTTTGGAACAAGTGCTGCTACACTGTCTATCACTATCACATCTAAACTTTTACTCTGTATTAAGGTGTCTGTTACTTCTAATGCTTGCTCTCCTGTGTCTGGTTGAGAAACTACAAGCTCATCTATATCAACTCCCAATGCCTTTGCATATTCAGGATCTAATGCATGTTCAGCATCAATGAAAGCGGCACTACCACCTGCTTTTTGACATTCAGCGATAACTTGAAGAGTTAATGTGGTTTTTCCAGAAGATTCTGGTCCATAAATCTCAACAACTCTACCTCTAGGCAAGCCTCCAATACCTAAAGCTTTATCTAAACCAAAAGACCCTGTTGAAATTGAACCTATCTCAACAATATCTTTAGTGCCCAATTTCATTATGGTGCCTTGACCATATTCTTTTTCAATTTGTTTTAACGCATTATCTAATGATTGTTTTTTTGTATCTGCCATTATTTTTCCCTATTTTTTCCCTAATAGTGTATGTATATACAGTATTAGATCATAAAATCAATTTTTAGTCTACCTTGAAAATAACTTTTTTAACCCCAATAAAGAACAGAATTGTCGCTTTATTAAGTAAAATAACTTCATGGCCTTTGTTGTAACTGATGCATGTATCAATTGTAAGCATACTGATTGTGTTGAAGTTTGCCCTGTTGACTGCTTTTATGAAGGCGATAATTTCATAGTAATCAATCCTGAAGAATGTATTGACTGTGGTCTTTGTGAACCAGCTTGTCCTGTTAAAGCAATTTATGCAGAAGATGAACTCCCTCCAGACCAAATACCATTTGTTGAAATAAATGACAATTTATCTAGAAAATGGCCTAACCTAACACAAAAAAAAGATGCTATGCCAGAAGCAGAAAAATATGCAGAAATTAAAAATAAGATCGGAATGCTTAAAGAAACTTAATTTAAGTGGAGCCAAACTGCAGGAATAGATCCAAAGATTAACCCTGAGAATAAAACTTTAATTTGGTGCTCGTTCTTTTCAAATCTTTCCACTATTTGAGTTGGAACAATAAAAAAAGCTAGAAGCATCCCAACTATAAATGGTAAAAGGGCTAGAATATCTAAATTTTTTACGCCAGATATAATTTCTTGATATACACCCAGAATCAATAACACCAATGAGCCAGATATTCCCGGCAATATAAATGCAGTAAAAGCTAAAATACCAGCAAAAATAAGTAAAAAATTATTATTAAAATTAAATTCGATAAGTGAAAAAGCTATAAGAAGTGCAATAATTATTCCTAAAACAAAACTCAAGAAATATTTCGCTGAATCAGAAAAACTCTGATCCATTGTGCAATTTTTTATCACTGCAAATAACATTACCAGTGATAGAAATATCTTGAAAAAATAGAGTTGATGCTTAATAAGGTAATCAACAAAATACGCTGAAAAATAGATTGAAATTATCATCCCAAACATCAAAGGCACCATCAAAGGTAAATTTATATTTTTAAGAAAATTATTAAAATCTGTAATTAATTTTTTGGGATTAAAAAATGATAGAACTTTAATAAAAGGCTCATAGACATTAAAGATGCCTGCAATAGTTGCTCCTGAGATTCCAGGCGTTATTTCTGCAATACCCATACAAAAACCAGCGCTAAATCTATATAAGAAATTAGACATCAGGTAGTTCACCTTTCTTTTTACTTAAATTAGTCATATCCCAATATAGGGGAGTAACAGATATCTTGTTTGCTCTTATTGCTTCAAAATCTGTCCCTGCTAAATCTCCAGCTGGCTTGCCAGCTTTTCCGATCTTATAACTTAATTTATCTCCACTTCCATTAAATTCTGGTGCTAGAGGCATGCCTCTAGTTCCTAATGAAGTAAAAGAAAAGTCAACGATATCAACAAATTCTAAATTAGGTACATTCATATTGAAAACTAATCCACCATGATGTTCATCTGAATAATTTTGAACAATATAATCCAGCATTAGTTCTGTTGCGATTATCGAAGATTGAAAATTTTCAAAAGATTTGCCAGAGATGGAAACAGCAATCGGTGGGTATCTTAATTTTCTAGCAGTTAATGCTGCTCCCAAGGTTCCTGAGTGAATAACATCATCACCCATATTTGCGCCTCTATTAATTCCAGAAACAACGATATCTGGAAGCTCCTTCATAATTGCCATTAGCCCCATAAAAATACAATCAGCTGGAGTGCCTCCAACCGAATACACATTGTCATCTAATTTATTAACTTCGACAGAAGTTCTGAGTGTTATGGCTGCACCCTGTCCACTCTTATCTTTTTCTGGAGCAATTAAAGTGACTTCATGTTTTTCTTTAAGTGATTCAAATAAAGCTCTGGTTATCTCTGATTCGATTCCATCGTCATTTGTTAATAATATTTTCATTCTTCTAATCTTGTTATTACAAGGGCTGCTGCACCCTCTTTCTTTCCTATAAAGCCCATTTTTTCTGAGCTCTTTGCTTTCAAACCAATTCTATCTTTTTTCAAATTTGTTAAATTGCTCAAACTTAAAATAATATTAGGCTTATATTCTGATAGTTTTGGCTCTTCCATTATTACCACTATATCTATTTGTTTTAATGAGAAGCCCTTTTTACGTACTTTATTATAAGCTATTTCAAATATCTCTTTCCCTGAAACATTAAGCCATTTTTTATCAGTGTCTGGAAAATGATCTCCAATATCACCAAGACTAAGTGCACCAAACATAGAATCAATTAATGCATGGATAATTATGTCGCCATCAGAATGTGCAAGAAATGACATATGGTATGGAACTTTAAATCCACCAAGCATTAGACCATCTCCATCTTCAAACCTATGGCTATCAAAACCATTACCTATCCTTTCATTTGCTGTTGCTCTTTCTACAATATCTTCTGTGACTGTAATCTTTATGTTCTTTCTGCTTCCTTGAATAATGCGTATTTTTCCGCCAGATCTTTCAATTGCTTCAGATTCGTCACTTGGCTGAAAGCCTTCTTTTAAACAGAAATCTAAAGAATTTTCTAATATATATGAAGTTGTAATTTGAGGTGTTTGAGCCAAATAAAATTTATTTCTATCAACACTTTTCTTTACAAATAGATCTTCTTGATTAATTTTTTTTAATGCTTCATAAACAGGAATTCCATAAGCTAATATATCTTCATCTGAAGGATTAAAGTTTTCCATTAAAAAAATTATTTCTTTTTCATCTATATATGGTCTGACCGCATCATGCACAACAACAATGCTATTTTTCTTAATAGAATTTAGAGCTGACATTACAGATTCTGATCTAGTCTTACCCCCCTTAACTCTTAATATTTTTTTATGTTTTGAGATGCTAAGTTTCTCAAAAAAATTATCTTCAGAATGAATAGGAACAATAATTTTTTCAAAAATTTCTAAATCAAGAAAATGTTTAATTGTTCTTTCTAAGATGCTTATCCCATCTATCTCTGCATATTGTTTAGGGACATTTGATTCAAATCTTGTGCCAATGCCTGCAGAAGGGATTATTGCATATTTTTCATTCAGGCTTTTCTTCATCATTTTTAATCAATCCTAAATCTTCTTCTGCAATTTTTTTAATATGATCCTCATTATTCTTCAAGAGATCAATCTCTTCTTTCAGATCTTGATTCTCCTGATGGGTAACTTGAAGTTCACTTTCTTTTTCTAAAATTAATTTTTCTATTTCTTCATTTTTTGAGAAGCTAAACTGTCCGTAGAAAATGTCTCTGAAGATAAAAAAAATAATTATCACCAATATAGTGGCAACAAATATTTTTACTGTATTTCTTGAAGAATTCATGGATACAGCTCATTTTCTATCATTAGAAGACGATTGTACTTAGCTGTTCTGTCTGATCTGGCTGGAGCTCCAGTTTTAATTTGCTTTGCATCAACTCCAACTGCAAGATCTGAAATAAAAGTATCTTCTGTTTCGCCTGATCTATGAGAAATGATTGTTCCATAATCATTAGATTTAGCTAAATCTATAGTCTGCAAAGTTTCTGTTAAAGTACCTACTTGATTAGGTTTAATTAAGATAGAATTTGCAACTTTTTCAGCTATTCCTTTTTCTAATAATTCTTTTTTTGTTACAAATATATCATCGCCGACTATTTGCAAGTCATTAGCTTTTTCTGAGAATTTTTTCCAACCATTCCAATCTGATTCATCTAAAGGATCTTCAATGGAAAGAATCTGATATTTATTAACGAGGTTTATCAAGTACTCAATCATTTCATCAGAATTAAATTCATTGCCTTCACTTTTCATTTGATAAGTTTCTTTCTTATACAGCTCGGATGATGCGCAGTCTAATCCCAAGAAAATATCATCTCCATATTTCATTCCTATTCCTTCAATTGACTTAATTATCTCTTCTATGACAAATTGATTTGATTCAAAGTTGGGTGCAAAGCCACCTTCATCTCCTACTGTAGTGCTAAGATTCTTTTTGGCTAGATTTTCTTTTAAATGCATATAGACTTCAGTTGCTTTACGCAATCCATCTTTAAAAGAAAATTTATCGGATGGAATGACCATAAATTCTTGAATATCAATATTATTATTTGCATGAGCTCCACCATTAAGGATATTTAGCATCGGTCTTGGCATTGAAAATCTAGTTTTCTTAGAAGCGGAATTGTTAAATAAAATATTTATATATTCATAAAGAGAAATATTGAGACTATTTGCTGAAGCTCTTGTGCAAGCCAATGAAATTGACAGAATTGAGTTAGCTCCAATTTTTTCTTTATTTTTAGTGCTGTCAATATCTATAAGCAGATTATCAATTTTATTTTGATCGTTACTTTCTAAACCTATTAGATGATTTGATATATCTTTTACTTGTTTAACAGCATTTAGAGTGCCAAAACCAAAATATCTTGATTTATCACCATCTCGAAGCTCATGCGCTTCAAATGAACCAGCAGAGGCTCCGCTTGGAACAAGTGCTGTACCTCTAGAACCGTCTTCTAAATAAACAGTTGTACATAAAGTAGGTTTACCTCTTGAGTCTAAGACTTCAAGTGAATCTATTTGTTTAATCTTCATGTTTATTTGCTCTTAACAAGATCATCAAGCAGCAATATCTTGTGCATAAAATTATCTAGTTCTGATAAATTAAGAGCACAAGGGCCGTCACACATCGCACTTGCAGGATCAGGATGTGTCTCAATAAATAGACCGGCAATATTTTGTGAGACTCCAGCTTTTGCTAAATCAAACACATATTGTCCTCTGCCTCCTGTACTTTTTTCTAGCATGCCAGGCTGCTGAAGAGAATGTGTTACGTCAAAGAAAACAGGTTTGCCTGAATCTTTTAGAATTTGAAAATTTAATGTATCGACTACCAAATTGTTGTAGCCAAAAATATTTCCTCTCTCACATAAAATTACATCTGAATTGCCAGCTTTCTCACATTTACTTACCGCATGAAACATTTCTTTAGCAGATGAAAATTGTGGTTTCTTGATATTAATAATTTTTTTGGTTTTTGCTGCTGCAATAATTAAGTCAGTTTGTCGACAAAGAAAAGCTGGAATCTGAATGACATCACAAACTTCTGCTACAGCTTCAGCTTGATCTGGTTCGTGAATGTCTGTTATTAGAGGAACATCAAATTTTTCTTTCACTTTCCTTAAGCTTTCAAGACCTTCTTCTAGCCCAGGGCCTCTAAATGAGTCTGCAGAAGATCTATTTGCTTTATCAAATGAAGCCTTGAAGACATAACTAAATTTATATTTTTCAGCGATAGATTTAAATTCTTCAGCTACGCGAAAAAGAAGATCATCTGATTCAATGACATTAACGCCACCAAAAACAGTTAATCTTTGATCATTTGCTATTGGTAAATTATTTATTTTCATTTCTTATTCTTTAATTTTACAGCTGTCTTAATGAAATCGTTAAATAAAGGGTGTCCAGTTTTAGGTTTAGATGTAAATTCAGGATGAAATTGACACCCTAAAAACCATGGATGATCTTTTAATTCAATCATTTCAACAAGATTGTGAACTTCTGATCTTGCTGAGACAACTAAACCTTTATTTTCTAACATTGGAACATAATCTGGATTAACTTCATACCTATGTCTATGTCTTTCAAATATAGTTTTCTTTTTATATAAAGATCTAGCTAAAGATTCTTTTAACAAACTTGCATTCTGAGCACCTAATCTCATGGTTCCACCTTTATCAGAATCTTTGTTTCTTTTCTCGATTGTCCCATCTTTGTTTTTCCATTCTGTAACAAGAGATATAACTTTATTACTTGTTCGTGGTTTAAACTCCGTACTATTTGCATCTTTTAAATTAAGTAGATTCCTAGTCATTTCAATAATTGCTATTTGAAGACCTAAACAGATGCCGAAATATGGAACCTTGTTTTCTCTTGCAAATCTTGCAGCTAAAATCATGCCTTCAATTCCTCTGTTACCAAATCCTCCTGGTACAAGAATGGCATCTGAATTTTTTAAGACTCTTTTATAATTTGAGAGTTCAATTTTTTCTGAATTAACATAATTTATATTAACTCTAGTGTCATTGTGGATTCCTGCATGATCTAATGCCTCAATCAGAGAAAAATATGCATCTTTTAAATCAACATATTTTCCAACAAAAGAAACATTCAGATCTTTTGAAGGCTTCAACTTTCTTTTAACAACTTTCTTCCAATCTTTAAGATTAGGAACTGTCTTATCAAGCTGCAATCTCTTAGTGAGTATTTTGTCAATTCCTTCTTCAGCTAAGAATAATGGCGCTTCATAAATAGTATCTAAATTAGGTAAAGATATTACTCCATCTTTTGGCATAGAACAGAATAAAGCAATTTTCTCTTTACTCTCTTGTGGAAGAGCATAGTCGGATCGGCAAATAAGAATATCGGGCTGAACTCCCAAGGTTCGATACTCTTTTAC
>CAYFES010000030.1:1414-10314 GCA_964342225.1 uncultured Gammaproteobacteria bacterium | reverse complement strand
AAGACACTATCGAAATGCAGGGAACCGTAATCGAGGTTCTACCTAATACTGTATTTAGAGTCAAATTAGAAAATGATCATGTTATAACAGCCCATATATCAGGTAGAATGAGAAAGAATTACATTCGAATTCTTAATGGAGATAATGTTACTGTGGAAATGTCCCCTTATGACTTATCAAAAGGCAGAATAACCTTTAGATCTAAGTAGTTTATTTAAATTTTTTAATTAATAATTCGCCAAATTTAGAGCAACTTACTTCTTCAGCATCGTCAATTAATCTAGCAAAATCATAAGTAACCTTCTTTTTGCCGATGGTTTTTTCCATGGCACTTATTATAAGGTCTGCAGCTTCTACCCAGCCCATATGCCTTAACATCATTTCAGCTGAAAGTATTAATGAGCCAGGGTTTACTTTGTCTTGCCCTGCATATTTTGGCGCAGTTCCGTGTGTTGCTTCAAATACCGCAACTTCGTCACCTAAGTTTGCACCAGGAGCTATTCCAATTCCACCAACTTGTGCAGCAAGAGCATCTGAAAGATAATCGCCATTAAGATTCGGTGTTGCTAAAACATCGTAATCCGCAGGTCTTAAAAGACATTGTTGCAAGAAAGCATCACAGATTACATCTTTAACAATGATATCTTTACCGGTATTTGGGTTTTTGAATGTATGCCAAGGCCCGCCATCGAGAGGCTTTCCGCCAAATTCTTCTCGTGCTAGTTCATAACCCCAATCCATGAAGGCGCCTTCTGTAAACTTCTGAATATTTCCTTTGTGAATCAGCGTTACAGAATCTTTTTCATTCTGAATAGCATATTCATAAGCTTTTCTGACTAATCTTTTTGTTCCTTCTTCTGAAACAGGTTTAATTCCTATTCCACAATTCTCTGTAAACCTTATTTTTTCTACTCCGAAGTCATCTTGAAGCACTTTAATTAACTTGTTTGCTGCATCTGTATTTGATTCAAACTCAACGCCTGCATATATATCCTCTGAGTTTTCCCTAAAAATCACCATATCTACTAGATCAGGGCGTCTAACTGGACTTGGAGTACCATTAAAATACTTCACTGGTCTCAAGCATACATATAGATCTAATTTTTGTCTTATAGCTACGTTTAATGAACGAATACCACCACCAACAGGAGTGGTTAATGGACCTTTAATTGAAACTTTATAATCTTTACAAGTTTGAAGAGTTTCATCTGGCAACCATTCATCATCACCATAAATTTTTACTGATTTTTCACCACAATAAATCTCCATCCAGCTTATTTTTCTTTTGCCGTCATATGCTTTTTCTACAGCTGCATCAATGACATTAAGCATCACAGGAGTTATATCCACCCCTATACCATCCCCTTCAATGTAAGGTATTATGGGATTATCAGGCACAACTAGCTTGTTGTTTTTGTAAGTTATTTTCTCGCCTGTTGCTGGAACTTTAATATTTGATTTACTCATACCCTAAAAATTGTGGGTTGATTATACTTAGATTTACACTAAATATTAAGACTCAAAACCTAATTAACGTGGAAAAGCAAAAAAAAGTTATTGTTGGCATATCCGGAGGAGTAGATTCTTCTGTGTCTGCTTTGCTACTTAAAGAGGCTGGATTTGACGTTCAGGGCATCTTTATGAAGAATTGGACTAACTCTGCTCCCAACATGGAATGCACTTCTGAGCAGGATTTTAAAGATGCTGAAGAAGTATGCGATCAAATAGGCATTTCTCTTCATCAAGCAAACTTTTCTTCAGACTATTGGGATAAAGTGTTTAAAAAGTTTCTTTCAGATCACCATGCTGGATTAACACCAAATCCTGACATTCTTTGCAACAAAGAGATAAAGTTCAGAGCTTTTTTAGACTATTGTTTAGAAACAGGAGCAGATTTCATAGCAACGGGCCATTATGCGCGTCTTAAGGGCGATGGTAATTACATGAGATTACTGCGAGGCGCCGATCCAAAAAAAGATCAATCATATTTCCTTCATCAAGTGCTTGGAGAGGATCTAAAGAAGGCAATATTTCCACTTGGCGAGCTTACAAAAGAGCAAGTAAGATCAATTGCTCAAGACAATAATCTTGCTACTTCAATGAAGAAAGATTCTGTGGGGATCTGTTTTATAGGCAAGAATAAATACAATGATTTTATTGGAAACTTTCTTGGCAAAAAGCCTGGAAAAATTCTTGATGAAAATGGTGATAAATTAGGCGAACACGATGGCTTGATGTATTTCACTCTTGGGCAAAGACAAGGCATAGGTCTTGGTGGAATTAAAGGCAAAGAACAAGATTCATGGTATGTAGCTCATAAAGATATTGGTTCTGATGATCTGACAGTTGTGCAAGGGAATTCACACCCTCTTCTGTATAGCGATGGTTGTTATGTTGATGACATTCATTGGATCAATGAAGAGGTTAAAGAAGATTTTGATTGCAAGGTTCAAATAAGGTATCAATCTGAGGCTGTTGAAGCGAGAGTCTCAAGATCAAGCCAAGGCTACAAGATTCAATTTAATGAGCCTCAATTAGCAGTTACGCCTGGACAATCTGCTGTAATTTATAGAGACGACGAATGTTTAGGCGGCTCGATAATTAAAGATAGAATTTCAAAGATTTACTACAACTGGGCAGAAAATAGAGGGTATAATTACCAAGCCTATGGATGAGAAAAGTCTAAGGAGCCTTTCACCTCTAGACGGCAGATATCACGAAAAGACTCAAGTAACTCGTGAAATATTTTCTGAGCTAGGGCTAATCAAACACAGATTAAAAGTTGAAGTTGAATGGCTTAAATATTTTCTGAATAATTTCAGAGAGGATCTCCTAACGCCTGAAGTTACTAAACAATTAGATCAACTCTCATCAGAGTTACCAGATAGTCTTGCCTTAAGAGTCAAAGAGATTGAGAAAACAACCAACCATGATGTTAAAGCTGTTGAGCTAGCTTTGGCTGAACAATTTGATGGTTCTGAAGATGTGCAGAGCCTGATTCATATATTTCTTACTTCTGAAGATGTTAATAGTGTTAGTTATGCTTTAATGCTGAAAGATATTCATGGCTCAACCCTTTCATGGTTTGAGGATATACAACTAAAACTTAAAGATCTAGCTGAGAAAAATAAAGATTTAGCAATGCTTTCTAGAACTCATGGACAGCCAGCCTCTCCCACAACACTTGGGAAAGAAATTAACGTATTTAAGACCAGACTCAATAACGAACATTTAAAAATGAAAGATGCAAAATTTTATGCAAAATGGGGAGGAGCAACAGCAAATTACAACCCACATAAATTAGCTTTTCCAAATACTGATTGGGTTGAAACTACAAAGAAATTTTTTGATGAATTAGACCTAGAGCTGACAAAAGTAACAACGCAGATAGAGCCACATGATTATATGGCCGATTTGTTTCACTCAATTGTAAGAGTAAACAATATTTTGCTTGATTTAACCAAAGATATATGGACTTATATCTCGCTTGATTATTTCAGTCTCAAACTAAAAAAAGATGAAGTTGGATCATCAACTATGCCTCATAAAGTCAATCCGATTGATTTTGAAAATGCTGAAGGCAACTTAGGTTTGTCCAACGCAATATTTAACCATCTTGCAGATAAACTTACTGTCTCCAGATTACAAAGAGATTTATCTGACTCAACAACTTTAAGAAACATCGGTTCCGCTTTTGGGCATTTAGAAATTGCAAAGAATTCAATGCTAAAAGGTTTAGACAAATTGGAAGCAAATGAAGCAGCAATAGCATCTGATCTTGAAGATAGATATGAGCTTTTAGCTGAAGCATTGCAAAGTTTTTTAAGACTTGAAGGAATGAAAGATGGGTATGACAAGGTTAAAGAATTAAGTAGAGGTCAAAGAATGGATAAAGATACCTATTTAAACGCGGTTGATAGTCTTATAAAGTCAGAAGACCATAAAAAAGTGTTGAAAGAATTAACTCCTGAAACTTATATTGGAATAGCATCAGATCTAGCCAAAGAAGAATAATTGTGAGCATTAAATTCAAATTTAAAATTCCCGAAGAAGCTGAAATTATTTTCAGCGAGGAAGCTAAAAAACTTTTAACAGATTTACACAATAAGTTTGATAACAGAATCGGTGAATTATTAGCTGAAAGAGAACAAAAACAAGAGAGCTTTAATTCTGGAAAAGCTCCAAATTTTCTTGATGAAACAAAAGAAATAAGAGATTCAGAATGGAAAGTAAGAGAAATTCCTGAGGATCTATTAGACCGTCGAGTTGAAATAACCGGACCAGTAGACAGAAAGATGATAATTAACGCCTTAAATGCTGATGTAGAAGTGTTTATGGCTGATTTTGAAGACTCTTTAAGCCCTACTTGGGAAAATGTAGCACTTGGTCAAAGAAACATGTATGACGCAGTCAGAAGAACCATCACATTTGAAAATCCTGTTAACAATAAAAAGTATGAATTAAACGATGAAATAGCAACCTTAATGTGCCGTGTAAGAGGCTTACACCTTAAGGAAAAAGGAATTGATATTAATGGTGAGAATCCTTATGGCTGTTTGTGTGATTTTGGTCTATATGCTTTGCATAATGCTAAAGAATTGATTAACAGAGGCACAGGACCATACTTCTATATTCCAAAATTGCAATCTCATTTAGAAGCCAGATTGTGGAATGAAATAATAGATTATTCCGAAGATTATTTAAATCTACCAAGAGGCACAGTCAGAGTTACATGTCTAATTGAAACACTTCCTGCAGTTTTTGAAATGGATGAAATTCTTTATGAATTAAAAGATCATATTGTGGGCTTGAATTGTGGTAGATGGGATTACATATTCAGCTACATTAAAACCTTCCAAAACCACGCAAATAAATTACTACCTGACAGAAGTCAGGTTGGCATGAATCAACCATTTTTAAACGCATATTCGAGATTACTCATTAAAACATGTCATCGCAGAGGAGCTTTTGCTATGGGAGGTATGGCAGCATTGATTCCTTCAAAAGATCCAAAAGAGAATGAAGCTATTATTGAAAAAGTTATGAGCGATAAATTGCTAGAAACAAACAATGGTCATGATGGAACTTGGATTGCTCATCCAGGCTTATCTGATATTGCTAACAACGTATTCTCTAATGCCTTTGATGTTGGTAAGACTAATCAGATGCATGTGATGAGAGAAGATGATGAAATCACTCAAGATGACCTGATAACACCATGTGAAGGCGATTTTACCGAAGAATGTTTTAGATCAAACATCAGAGTTTCTCTAAGATACATAGAAGCCTGGTTGAAAGGTGTTGGTTGTGTGCCAATTTATGGATTAATGGAAGATGCGGCAACAGCAGAAATATCAAGAAGCTCTTTGTGGCAGTGGGTTAAGCATGGTGTAACCATGGATACAGGCGTTGTTGCATCTAAAAAGGCATTTGAAAAAATGCTGGATGAAGAATACAATGTTGTCCAAGAAGAGGTTGGGCAAAACTCTTCGGATTCAGATAAGCTTGACGAGGCCAAAAAATTACTAAAAAAATTGGTTACAAGCCGCGAGTTGACTGATTTCCTTACATTGCCAGCGTATAGGAGTATTAAATGAATTTAAACGACCAAGTGGCTGCTTTAGAAAAAGATTGGGCCGAAAATTCTCGATGGAAGCACGTCAAAAGACCATATTCTGCAAAGGAAGTTGTCAAATTAAGAGGCTCTTTACAGCCTGAATGCACACTAGCTAGAAAAGGAGCAGAAAAACTCTGGAATTACTTATTTACAGAGGATTATATCAATTGTTTAGGCGCTTTAACTGGAGGACAGGCTGTTCAGCAGGTAAAAGCTGGTGTTAAAGCCATTTATCTATCAGGTTGGCAGGTTGCAGCAGACAATAATTCAGCTGGCACAATGTACCCCGATCAATCGCTCTATCCTGTCGATTCTGTGCCTAAAGTCATAACAAGAATTAATAATGCTTTCAGAAGAGCAGATCAGATTGAGTGGATGAACTCCAATGGTGAGCCAAAAGTTGATTTCTTTGCTCCAATTATTGCTGATGCAGAAGCAGGTTTTGGCGGCAATTTAAATGCTTTTGAGCTAATGAAAAGAATGATTGCAGCAGGTGCTGCTGGAGTGCATTTCGAAGATCAGCTAGCAAGCGTTAAAAAATGCGGCCATTTAGGCGGAAAAGTCCTAGTTCCAACTCAAGAAGCGGTGCAAAAATTAATCGCTGCTCGACTAGCTGCTGATGTATCAAATACACCTACAATTTTAATTGCTAGAACAGACGCTGATGCAGCGGATTTAGTGACATCAGACGTAGATGAAAACGACAAACCATTCTTGACTGGTGAGAGAACTTCAGAAGGCTTTTTTAGAACCAATGCAGGACTTGACCAAGCTATTGCAAGAGGCTTGGCTTATGCACCCTATTCTGATCTTGTATGGTGTGAAACATCTAAACCAGATCTAGAACAAGCTAAAACCTTTGCTGAAGCTATCAAGAAAGATCATCCAGAAATTATGTTGGCATATAACTGTTCACCATCTTTCAATTGGAAAAAGAATCTTGATGATGCAACTATAGCCAAATTCCAAAAAGAACTTGGTGCTATGGGCTATAAGTTTCAGTTCATCACTTTAGCTGGTATTCACTCAATGTGGCATGGCATGTTTAACCTAGCAAATGAATACGTTGCAGACGGTATGACAGCTTACGTTAAGCTACAAGAAAAAGAGTTTGAAGATGTTAAAAAAGGCTACACTTTTGTATCGCATCAACAGGAAGTTGGAACAGGCTATTTTGATGCAGTAAATAATTGCATACAAGGTGAAGAAAGTTCAACTTCAGCATTAAAAGGATCTACTGAAGAAGATCAGTTTTAATGTTAAGATACTTATTAAGGGCTACTTGAGATGGTAGCCCTTTTTTTATACGCTGAACTTTAATGTACTTGCGAACATCGATTTTTCTGTCATTTTTATTAATTGGATGTGGTGGTTCAAGTTCAAATGATGAAAATAGCTCTGATGAAGCACTATTAACAATAAATGTCACTAATTTTCCATCTAATGTAAAAAGCTATAAGCCAGTAAATATAAGTATTACGTCTAACTATGACTGCTCATTTATTCTAGAAAGTGAAGACATTTATTGGGTTTCAACCAATGACAACAAAAATTTCTCTTATAGAGCACCTATAACCCTATTAAATGAGGAAGAATTTGATGTGCAAATCAGTTCAATTCAGACCGCATATTGTCCTCAAGGATCAGTTAATTTAACCCATACAGTCACAAGAGATGAAGACAATCTTAAACATATTCCTACGCCATCTCCCTACAATAATTCAGCTCTAAAAACAGAATATTTTGCTTCACATAATTTGGGTTTTGGTGGAATTGAAGTTACTGATAGATTTACAGCAACTATTTGTTATCCAACACCCAATGATTGTGAAACTTTTGAAAATGCTTTATTTGGCCAAGATGCCCATAATATGGCAACTGGGGACTTTAATGGAGATGGTTTTGAAGATATTGTTGTGGCTTGGGCACTCTTTCCTCATACCATAGAACTCGAGCAAAAAGTTTATGCACCAGTGCACATTTATTTGAATGACGGCAATGGCAATTTGTATGAAGATAATTCAATCTACTATTCGAACGAAGCACCTACGCATCCAGCCCCATATAGGCTTGCTATTGCTGATTTTAATGGTGATAGTATTGATGACATATTTGTTGGCTCAATGGGGCTACAGTATCGTGATCCAAACTCCGCTAATGACTTTATTCTGCCCTACCCTGATCTACTTTTATTAAGCGACTCATCCGGCAGATTTAGCGATGCTTCAGCAAATATTGATGATCAAAATAATGGCAATGGCAAAATTTGTGGATTTAGTCATGATGCTAGCACTGGAGACTTTGACAATGATGGTGATTACGATATTTTCGCATGCAATTTGTTGTTAGTTAATGATGGTTTAGGTAATTTTATGATTCACCAAGACCTCGATTTTAATCTACAACAAGCCTATGGCAATCCTATGAGTAGTTTGATTGTTGATTTAAATAACGATGACTATGATGATCTTGTTTTCTGGAATTTTGATAATCGCCCTAATAGCATATCTGAAGAGGGTTTTGCGCTCGTCAGCGATGGGACAGCTAATGTAGATGGCTGGATTTTAATTGAATTGCCAGAAGGTCCTTTTGGCCGAAATCATAATAAGTTTAATCATGCTGCATGGGGCGATTTAAATAACGATGGTAATAACGATATAGTTGTTGGCATTACTAGAGATTTGCCTTATTACGAGGGTGCTTATGTGCAGGTCTTAATGGGAGATGGAAACGGCAATCTTACCGATGTGACAGACACCAATTTTAATGCTCAACCACGCCAAGCAAGTCACCATGGTGAAAGTAATATTTACTTGCGAGATTTTGATAATGACGGCGATCTAGATATTTTTCACTCTACTAGAGATTTTTCATCGGATTTGCATGGGTCACACATAGCTCTAAATGATGGAAATGCTAGCTTTTTAACCATTTCAGAGACTAGATTACCGCAAAAACCCAAAGCAAACGAATGGGACAATAATTCATACTTATTTAAAGGCATGCCAATAAATCTAGACAATCAAGGCTGTTTAGATCTTATTTCAACTTCTGATAGCTGGATGGATAGCAGTGCAACCAGAAACTATTTGTATTCGTTAATTAATTTAAAGTGCGACTAGGTTTAGTCTTTAACTTTGCCACAAACCTGGCAAGTATCACCTTTTGAAAGGTAAACTCCTCCACAACTAGGCTGAAGAGGCTTATTTCTTAGAATAAGTCCAATAGACATACCTGCTATCGCTAAAGCAGCCACTATTAATCCTAAAATTGCATTGGTCAT
>CAYFES010000030.1:0-1314 GCA_964342225.1 uncultured Gammaproteobacteria bacterium | reverse complement strand
AAGACCATATCGATTCTATCGAGTTCAGCCTTGACCAATGTATGAATCTCTTCTTTGTCGATATTTTCTGTGAATTGAACGGAATAAGTGGTGCCATAGATTGACCCTTCAATAACCTGAACTTTTTCTTGCGAGCATCCAGCAAGCAGAAGAATAATAAGTAAAGTTGAGAGTCTAGATACCAAAGTCATCGAGCATTATATTTTCTTCTTCTACTCCAAGATCGGTAAGCATTTTTATGCAAGATGAGTTCATCATTGGCGGTCCACAAAGATAAAACTCACAGTCTTCTGGAGCAGGATGTTTTGACAGATATTCATTTTCTGTTACTTGATGAATGAAACCAGTTAAACCATTCCAGTTATCTTCCGGCAAAGCATCCGATAGGGCTATATGGAAAGTGAAATTTTCATGTTCTCGAGCAAGTTTTTCAAACTCCTCTTGATAGAAGATTTCTTTCATACTTCTAGCGCCATACCAGAAAGAAATTTTTCTATTGGTATTTATTCTTAGCAGTTGATCAAAGATATGAGATCGCATTGGCGCCATACCTGCACCTCCACCAATAAACACCATTTCGTTATCGGTTTCACGAGCAAAGAATTCTCCAAAAGGACCAAAGACTTTTACCTTATCACCAGGCTTTAAATTGAAAACATAAGATGACATTATGCCTGGAGGAAAGTCTGTTCCTGGAGGCGGAGAAGCCACTCTTACATTAAACTTTAACACCCCCTCTTCTAGCGGAAAGTTGGCCATAGAATATGCTCTTATAATTGGTTCAGGGTTGCTTGCAACGTTGTCCCAAATCTTAAATCTATTCCAATCATCATGATATTCTTCAGCGATATCAAAGTCTTTATAATCCACTGCTTCGAAAGCTGGGGCTTCAAGTTGCACGTAACCACCAGCCTTAAATTTCACTTTCTTTCCTTTAGGTAATTTAAGGACAAGCTCTTTAATAAAAGTAGCTACATTATCATTAGAAACTACTTCGCATTCCCATTCTTCAACACCAAAAACTTCTTCTGGTATTTGGATCTTCATATCTCTTTTTACTGGAACCTGACAAGACAAACGCCAGTTATCGTTTTGTTGTTTGTAATTAAAATGTGAGGTCTCTGTTGGTAATATAGAGCCACCTCCATCTACCACTTGGCATTTGCATTCAGAACAAGTTCCTCCTCCTCCGCAAGCGGAAGCAAGGTAGATATTTTTTGATGCAAGTGTACTTAAAAGTTTATCTCCTGTTGGAACGGTAATGGTCTTACTTGGATCCCCATTTATCTCAATATTTACGTTTCCACTTGAGAC
>CAYFES010000029.1:0-10715 GCA_964342225.1 uncultured Gammaproteobacteria bacterium | reverse complement strand
ATCTTTTACAGTTAATGATGTTACAGATACTGATGGAATAGATGTTACAAATAAATCAATTAATGGATTGTTTCCTCAAGGATTTTTAGTTGTACAGGATGGATACAATTCACCTGATAATCAAAATTTTAAGATCGTTGACATGGATCAAGTGCTTAAAAAAAAAGTGATGAATCCTGGCTCGACAGATTAAAAACATTTAGTTCAGAAAATCCAGTTCTAGCTCCTTTATTGCTTACTCTTTTAGGGTTTCTTGAATCTTTTGTTCTTAGCGGAGTATTGTTTCCTAGTTTATTCCTGTATTTACTTGCTGTTTTCTTATATTTAGAAGGTATTTCTAATATTTATTTGATAACAATCTTCGCTTATATAGGCTCTTTTTCTGGAGATCAATCTAGCTATCTAATGGGCAGAATATTTGGAACAAAAATCATGGATTGGAATTTTTTTGAAAGACATAAAGATAGGGTTGAAAAAACTAAAAATTGGTTTGATAAGTATGAATTTGGAGCTATTTTGCTTGGACGAATGACTCCCAGTATAAGACCTTTTGCACCTTTCTTTGTGGGTACATTCAGACTTGATTATAAGCGGTTCCTTATCTTTGATTTAATTGCTTGTACCGTTTGGGCATCGGGGTTAGTGCTTTTGGTTGTATTATGGGAATATATAGCTAACCTTTTTTAATATGATTGGATATTTGAGCTTAATACTATTAATAATTTTAGTTGTCCTTTTGGTCTATTATTTTTTTACAGAAAAAACGAATGGCTTCTTTAGAAGCTTTTTAGTTAAATTTTCTGCTCTATTGCTTACGATAATATGTGTTTATTTATTCATTAGGCTTTTTAGGTTTGTAATTTAATGGAAGATTCATTATTTACTAAAATTAGGAAAGGGGATATACCTGGAAAAATTGTATATCAAGATGATCTTTGCTTTGCGATTGAAGACATTAACCCGCAAGCACCAGTGCATATACTTATTATTCCAATAAAAGAAATTGAAAAAGTCTCCGATGCTTCTGAAGAAGATATAAATCTTTTAGGACATCTATTGCATGTATCTAAAAAAATAGCTCAAGACCATGATTTAGATAATAACTATAGACTGATTATTAATAATGGTGCTGGCGCCGGACAAAGCGTATTTCACATACATGTGCATCTATTAGGCGGCAGGAGTTTAGAATGGCCTCCTGGCTAAACAAAAGTCGAACCAATTAAGAGTATTAAAACAATAAGCCCAATTACACCAAAAAAGATTACGATATTTCTAATAAGTGTTTTATCATCTTCCATATTAAAATTTTATATCTATTAACATGACTCGCATAGAGCCTTATAGTGACAAAGAGGTTAAATCTGTTTTAGAAGATCTTCTAAAAGATGACCAATTTTTAACATTTGTTAAGGATAATTTAAATTCTTCAACTTCTAAATTTCTATCTATTCCAGGTTCTAAATTCTTAGCTTTACAGCTTTTTAAATCAAAAGTCCGAAATATTAATACGATTAAGGCTTTTCAAGATCAAGTAAAAATCGTTCTACGAAGTGTAATCAATAAGACAATGGACGAATTTAATTTTACAGGTGTAGATCAACTAGATATAAACAAGCCTTATCTTTTTATAGGTAATCATAGAGACATTACGCTTGATTCTGCATTATGCAATCATGCCATTGATTCTATTGGTCTTGATACGACGCATAATGCTATTGGAGATAATTTAGTAAGCATAAAGTGGATGGGTGACTTATTGAGGTTAAATAAAAGTTTTGTTATCTCAAGAGCAGGAGAATCAAAAAAAGATATTTACAATAATTTATTTAAAGCATCAGACTTTATCAAAAATACACTAGGGTCTGGAAAACATGTTTGGATTGCACAGAGACAGGGAAGAGCAAAAGATGGGATTGATAAGACGGATTCTGCTGTTTTAAAAATGCTCCATATAGCTTTAAGAAAAAATTCTAACTTTGAAGATTTAACAAAATATTACAACCTTATTCCATGTTCAGTTTCCTATGAATTTGATCCTTTAGCTAAAGAGAAGGCTAAACAGAATATACAAGAAGAAAACAAGCAGAAAGGAGATGATGTAAAGCATATTTTTAAAGGGATTATGGAGCCTAAAGGTTTCGTGCATTTAAGCTTAGGCGAACAAATTAAAGGTAATTTTTCTCCTGATGAGTTAGCTAAAGAAATAGATAAATCAATTCTTAATAATTATAAAATTTGGGAAACTAATATGTATGCCTATAAGTATCTATATGAAAAAGTAGATGATAGCGATTTCCCAAGGGCCAGTAATTATTTTAATGATTTAAGAACTTCGATGACGAACAAAGAGTTAGAATATATAATGACCCAGTATGCAAACCCTCTAGTTGCTAAAGGGGAATTAAAAAATGAGTGAAGATCAATTTTATAAATCAAAAGAAAATTCTGAAGATTCATCTTCAGATGCATTAGTTGCCTTAGTTATAATAATCTGTTGCGTTTTAGCAGCTACCATTTATGTGAGTTCTTTATGAGTCTAGGCATAAAAGATCTCTTTAATATAAAAGGCAAGATAGCTGTTGTTACCGGTGGTTCTAGAGGTATAGGTGAAATGATAACTTCTGGTTTCCTAGCAAACGGTGCAAAAGTATACATAACTGCAAGAAAAGAAGAAGCTCTAATTGCTAAAGCTGAAGAACTTAGTAAAGAATATAATGCTGAATGCATACCTTTTTGCTCTGATCTTTCAAAAGAAGAAGGTATTAATAGTCTTGTTGAGTTCTTAGCTGAAAAAGAGCCAGAAGGTATTGATTTTCTAATTAATAACGCTGGAGCTGCATGGGGAGCACCTTTTGATGAATATCCAGTTGATGGTTGGGATAAAGTTGTAGACATAAATCTTAAAAGTCCTTTTTTCTTGACTCAAAAATTTGCAAAAATGCTTGAAAAAAGAGGAAATTCTGAAGATCCCTCAAGGATTATAAATATAGCCTCCATTGATGGTATAGGAGTTTCTAATATGGCTGATACTTATGCTTATTCAGCATCTAAATCAGGAATTATCCATTTGACTAAACATTTAGCTAAAACACTGGTTGAAAGAAATATTATTGTAAATGCTATTGCACCAGGTCCTTTTGATAGTCATATGTTAGGAAAAGCAGTTAATTTTGATTATGGCTTTATTGCAGAAATGAATCCTAGAAAAAGGATAGGCACACCTCAGGACATGGCAGGATTATGCATTTATTTATGTTCAAGAGCTGGTGCATACACAGTTGGTGAAACTGTCACTTGTGATGGTGGATTAGTTACAACTCGTTAATCTAGATTAGATAGATAGTGTTCAGCATCTAATGCGGCCATACATCCAAAACCAGCGCTAGTTACTGCTTGTCTGTAGTTATAATCTGCCACATCTCCAGCTGCAAAAACACCTGGAATTGAAGTTGCAGTAGAACCTATATCAAAACCAGTCTTAGTAATAATGTAACCATCCTTCATGTCTAATTCATCCTTAAAAATATCAGTGTTAGGTGTATGTCCTATAGCTATAAAAACTCCTTCTACTGATAAGTTGCTCTCAGTACCATCATTATTGAGAATGACTATTCCTGAAACTACATCACCTCCAATAACTTCTTTTAGTGTAGAGTCTAAAATTAATGATATTTTTCCTTCTTCAACTTTTTTAAATACTCTATCTTGTAAAATTTTTTCTCCTCTAAATTCATCTCTTCTATGAATTAAGTGTACTTTTGAGCATATATTGCTTAAATATAAAGCTTCTTCTAGAGCGGTATTTCCACCGCCAATAACTGCAACTTCTTGATCTTTATAAAAGAATCCATCACATGTAGCGCAAGCACTAACACCTTTTCCTAAAAATGCTTTTTCGCTCTCTAAACCAAGATATTTAGCACTAGCACCAGTCGCTATAATTAAACTTTTTGTTTCATAAGTATCTTTTTCACCATGTAGTACTAGAGGTTGATTTGATAGATCGACACTCTTAACGTAATCGGTTCGTATATCTACATCATACTTTTCTGCATGTTTTTGCATACGAACCATAAGATCAGGACCTTGTAGGTCTTTAAAATCTCCAGGCCAATTCTCTACTTCTGTAGTAGTTGTTAATTGTCCACCAACTTCTAAGCCAGTTATTAAAAGCGGGTTTAAATTAGCTCTAGCAGCATAAACAGCTGCTGTATAACCTGCTGGACCTGAACCTAGAATTATTAATTGTTGTTCCATAGTTTTTTACCTAAAAACAAGAGTACTTGTGGTTTTTTAGTTACAATATCTTAGCATGTCAATTGATAGAATCTATAGAGAGTTTTCTGGGGTTGCTCTAGTAATTTTTTCTTTATTTTTAATTACTAGCTTATTTACTTTCTCTCCTCAAGACGACGTTCAGGGTTTTTTAGCAGACGGAATTGAATATTCAAATAGTCTTGGATATCTAGGGGCTTTATTCTCTTCAACAATGCTATTTTATCTAGGATATGCATCTTATTATTTTGCTTTGATGCTTTCATATTTTGGAATAGTGCTATTTGTCTCAAGCACTTCATCTAATTTTTTTGAACGAATAAATCTTTTTAATAGATTTATGCTTAGTCTAATTTCAATCTTTCCTCTTGCTGTTTTTTATGCATCTTTTTTCAATGATATAGGAGGAATAGCTGGAGAAAGTTTATTAAATTCTATGGGAACATATTTAAATAAATTTTGGTTTGGATCCTTATCAATTATTATTTTTTTATCTTTCCAGTATCTTGTCTTTTACGATTTTATTAAGTTCATAAACGTTCTAAATAATCAAAAGCAAACTAAATCAAAGAAAGTTCCTGATAAGAAACCTATAGTGAAAGAGGTTAAAAAAACTGAAGCAGTTAAAAAGACTGAGATAAAAAAACCTTCGGTATCTGAGCCTATAATCGAGATTCAAGAACAGAAAGATTTTCTAGATCTTCTTGACCAAAAAATAGATGAATCAGCTGATGTAACAAAAGAATATTTAGAAGATTTATCTAATAATCTGGTTATTAAATTAGAAGAATTTGGTATAGAAGGAAAGGTAGAAGGCTCTTTCCCAGGGCCTGTTATTACACGTTTTGAAATTAATTTAGCCCCTGGAACAAAAGCAAGCCAAGTGACAAATATAGCTAATGATCTTGCTAGATCTTTAGCAGTTAAAAGTGTAAGAGTGGTAGAGGTTATAGAAGGAAAATCATCTATAGGAATTGAGATTCCAAACCCAAAAAGAAAAGTTGTTACTTTATATTCAACATTACATGAGCATTCTAAAGAATCACTTAAACCGCTTGAATTCTCTATAGGAAGAGATATTGCTGGAGAAAGTTCAAAAATAGACTTACAACAACTTCCACACTTATTAATCGCTGGAACAACAGGTTCAGGTAAATCTGTTGGAGTTAATTCAATTCTCTTAAATTTATTAAGGAATAATTCGCCTAAAGATTTAAGACTTCTGTTGATAGACCCAAAAATGCTTGAGCTCTCAGTTTATGACGATATACCTCATCTAATAACACCTGTTGTTACAGATATGCAAAAAGCAGCAAATGGACTGAATTGGTGTGTTAAAGAAATGGATAAAAGATATAAATTAATGTCTGCTTTAGGTGTAAGAAGTCTTGAAAGTTATAACCAAAAAGCACTTAAATTAAATTCAATTTCTCAAGACATAAAAGAGAAGTTATTAGAAATAAATGATGGTGAAATTGAGCCTTTACCTTACATCGTTATAGTAATTGATGAATTAGCTGATTTAATGATGGTTGCTGGTAAAAAAGTTGAGCAATTAATATCACGTCTTGCACAGAAAGCTAGAGCTTCAGGAATGCATCTAGTTGTTTCTACTCAAAGACCTTCTGTAGATGTAATAACTGGACTTATTAAAGCAAATATACCTTCAAGAATATCCTTTCTTGTTTCATCAAAAATTGATTCAAGAACTATCTTAGATCAAGGAGGAGCAGAACAACTGCTTGGTAATGGTGACATGCTTTTTGTTGAACCTGGCACATCCATACCTAAAAGAATACATGGTGCTTTTGTGAGCGATGATGAAGTGCAGAAAATTGCTAAATATCTTAGAGAAACTGGGAAACCAAGCTATATAGAAGAAGTCATTAAATCTATAGAAGTGCAAGAACTATCTGATGACTCTGAGATTGATGATGACTTATACAATGAAGCTGTTGAGTTTGTCATTGAAACAAGAAGGGCTTCTATTTCTTCAGTACAAAGAAAATTTAGAATTGGCTACAATCGTGCCGCAAGACTAATAGAAGCAATGGAAGAAAATGGAATAGTTTCTCCAATGAATTCTAATGGTTCAAGAGAAGTTCTTTAATGAGAGTCATTCTATTATTTATCTCTTCTTTTATATCTTCTTCTGATCTTTCTGAACTTTTAATTAAGAATCAAGAATTTTCTTCAGATATCATTATCTTTGACTCTGACTCAATTGTTTCAAAAGGCTCTATGTCTTATATAAAGGGGGATTTTGTTTATTCGATCAATCATCCTAGCAAACAAATCTTAGCTGGATTAGAGGGCAAATTATTTATTCAAGATGATGATTTTAAACAAGTGATGGTATATGACGATGATGATTCTTTTCTTATAAGAAAATTATTATTTGATTCTTATGAGCATGAAGAACTCTCATGTGTTTTTAAATGCTATAAATTAAATATTAATGATGAACGTATAAGTGATGCCATTATAATTTTTGAAGATAGTCTTCTGCATGAGATGCATATATTGAATTTTCAAAATAATAAATTTTTAGTTAAATTTGAGAATTTTGTTCATGAATCAACTAATATTATCTATATGCCTCCAGATGGGTACGAAATAATAGCTAATGATTGATTTAATAGACTTAAAAGAAAATTTAGAGCTCTACAAAAAAGGACTTTCTGCAAAAGGTTGTGATGTTGATCTTGCAGATCTATTAAAAAGAAATTCACAAAAAAATTCTATTCAGACTGAATTGGATGAACTAAAAAGCCAAAAAAATAACTTGTCTAAAGAAATAGGAGCTTTAACTAGCAAAGGTGAAGATACAAAAAAATTAAAAGATGAATCAGAAAGCTTAAATAAAAAAATTGATGCTCTTCAAGATGAATTTAATCTGCTTAAATCTGATCTTGATTCCATTATGCTTCAAATACCTAACTTGCCTGATAGCGATGTTCCTATTGGCCAAGATGAATCTATGAATAAGGAAATTAACACAAAAATATTTACACAATCTAATAAAGGCTTAGATCACGTTGAAATAGGCGAAAAACTTGGTTTATTAGATTTTGATTTAGCTAATAAATTAAGCGGTTCTAGGTTTGTTGTTCTAAAAGGCAAATTAGCAGAATTACAAAGAGCTCTCATCCAATTTATGCTAGATGAGGCAAAAAATAATGGTTATGAGGAAATGTATGTTCCTTTAATAGTAAATTCTGATTCACTTATAGGAACAGGGCAGTTACCAAAATTTGAAGAAGATCAGTTTAAAGTCGGTGATGGTAAATATTTAATTCCTACTGCTGAAGTTCCGCTAACAAATTTATTAAGAGATGAAGTAATAGCAGACTCTGATTTACCAATCAATTTAACTGCTCACACTCCATGTTTTAGAGCAGAAGCGGGAAGTTATGGAAAAGATACAAGAGGAATGATTAGACAACATCAGTTTGAAAAAATTGAAATCGTTAAATTTACACATCCAAATAAATCAGATGAAAGCTTAGATGAACTTGTTGCTCACGCTTCTCAAATATTAGATAAGCTTGAATTATCCTATCGACATGTAGTCTTATGCACTGGAGATTTAGGGTTCTCTGCAGCCAAAACAATAGATATAGAAGTCTGGTTGCCTAGTCAAAATTGTTTTAGAGAAATATCATCTTGTTCAAATTTTAGAGACTTTCAATCAAGAAGAATTAACGCAAGAGTAAAAGATGGTAAAGATAAGTTTTACCCACACACTTTAAATGGTTCAGCGCTAGCAGTTGGAAGAACTCTTTTAGCAATAATTGAAAATTTTTATGAAAATGGATTAGGTGTCCGTATTCCAAAGGTTTTAGCAAATTATCTAGATTTTGATCTAATAGAAGAACAAAAATAATTCACATAGTTTTCACATAACCGTTAAAACTTCGCCTCGTTTAGTTGTAGAATATAGAAATATCGAATTTGAGGTAACTATATGAAAAAAATTCTTTTATCGCTCAGTCTAGCGATATTTTCGTTTTACGCGATATCCCAAGTTGATGTCCGATCAGGTATCAAGGGATATGTGACCGATTCTTCAGGTCCTGTTTCAGGAGCTGCAGTAGTCGTAGTATATGTACCAAATGGTTCTACCAGTAATGCACTTACAGGAGCAGATGGTGAGTTTAGTTTTAATAACTTAGCACCAGGCGGCCCTTACAGCGTAACCGTAACTAAAACAGGTTATTCTGATGCAAGCGCAACAGCTGTATACACAAAGTTTAGTGAAGTATCCAGCGTTGATGTTTTCTTAGCAGCAGAATTTGAAGAAGTTGTTGTTAGCGCGTCCGCTCTTGAAAGTACCATTAGATTTGGGAATGGAACTGTATTTGGGGAAGATGTAATTGATGGCATGCCATCATCAGATAGAGGTATTCAAGATGTTGCAGCATTAGACCCAAGGGTTGCTGTAGATCAATCTGAAGACTTCTTTTCACTATCAGTTATGGGTAGTAACCCTAGAACAAATGATATTACTATTGACGGTGTTTCCGTTAATGATGCATTTGGTCTTAATGATAGTGGTCAACCAACATTAAGAAACTCATTCTCAATTGAAACTGTAAAGCAGATTTCAGTTGATATCGCTCCATTTGATGCTTCTAGAGGAGGCTTTGTCAGTGGTAGTGTGAATGCTGTTACAAAATCTGGAACAAATGAACTTGAAGGTGACTTCTATGTTTATAACAGAAATGAAGACATGGTTGGGGATGACGCAAATGGAAATGAACCAGGTGTCTTTACAGAAGATACAATGGGCTTCAGTCTTGGCGGTCCAATAATGGAAGATAACCTTTTCTTCTACTTTAACTATGAAAAGTTTGAGCAAGTTTATCCAGCATTTTATGGTCCTGATGGAAGTGGAGCAACGCTAGAAGCTTACTATGTAACTCAAGCTCTAGTAGATAGGGTTAGAGCATCAGCTCAAAGCTTATATGGTTTTGATCCAGGTACTTACGATACAGAACAAAACAATGTTTCAGAAAATACATTTGTTAAGTTGAACTGGCTTCTGAATGATGATCATGAAGTTGAAGTTTCTTACATCGATACTACGTCAAACTTGGTTAAAGTAAGAGGGCAGCCACCTTATGGTTTCTCACTAGACAGCCAATGGTACGACGATAAACAAGGTGTAGAAGTTATGACTTCAAAGTTATTCAGTAACTGGAGTGATAAGTTTTCTACCCAGATAGTTATGTCAACTAGAACACAAACAGATAATCAAGATCCTTATAGAGGAGATAACTTCCCATCAGTAGCTATTGCTATAAATAATGCAGATGGAAGTTGTACTGGAAGTTCAAACTGTACTAACCCATTTAGAACTATTTGGGGTTCAGCAAGATCTGGTCAGTACGAAACTCTAAGATTTGGACAAGATCAATTTAGATATAACAATGAGATTATTGTTGATTCAGAAGCATTCTCATTTAAAGGTTTTTATGCACTTAGTGCTAATCATGACCTAAGCTTTGGTTACGAAATGACTGAAGATGACATTATGAACTCTTTCAGAGTTTGTGGTGGTGGTTGTTATGGTTTCTCAGGCATAGATCAATTTGAAGCAGGTACTCCTACTTACTACCTACTAGAAGGTGGTGTTGGTGGTGTCATTAACGGTGATGCTGTTAATTGGGTACTTGAGAAAGAGACTATGTATTTCCAAGATGATTGGAGAGTAAACGATAAATTAAATCTTTTAATGGGTGTTAGAATCGATAACACTACAACTAATAATACACCTAATGCTAACGCTGCTTATTTTGCAGCTACAGGCTATAGAACTGACGTTGGAATTGATGATCAAGTAGTTCAACCAAGATTTGGTTGGGATTATGATGCTACTGACCTGTTCATGGATTACTTCTTAGGTGGCAGAACATATGATTGGCTGCCTATAGAATCTGTTCAGATGCGTGGTGGTTATGGTCTATTTGTAGGTAGATTGCCAAGCGTTTGGGTTTCAAACTCATGGAGTAATGATGGCGGTATCAACAAAGCAGAATTCGAAGCTTTCACATTTAGTGGACAGCCTATCGATGGCGTTATGTTTGATCCTAATTCTAATGATCAAAGTAGAGCTACAAGACTTTCAGCTTCAGCAGGCGGTGATGTTAACTCACTAGACTCTGATTTTGGTCTACCTTCATCATGGAGATTTGCACTTGCACTTGATATTGATCTTGCAGATGGATGGTTCTATGGAATTGAATTTAACCATGATGATGTTGATAGAGCTTTTGCTTATATCGACCCAGCAATGGAAGGAAATGTTGCAGGAACTTTACCAGATGGTAGAACTTACTATAACAATAGTGAAGGAGATCTTCACACAACTTGGACAGACAAAGGTCAAACAAGATCATGGTCTCACAAGTTGTCAAAATCTTTCTTAGATGACA
>CAYFES010000028.1:0-10724 GCA_964342225.1 uncultured Gammaproteobacteria bacterium | reverse complement strand
TTTCTCTTTCAGAGTCCATTCCACTTATTGAAACAGTAACCTCTTCTCCTTCTTTGTATAAATCTTGTATTGTTTTGTCTCCGACATTAATTTCAGAATGATGAATTAGGCCATCGATGCCGCCATCCAACTCAACAAATACACCAAAATCTGTAACTGACTTAATTTTTAAACCTTCGAGAATATCTCCACTGTTATGTTTATCTTCAAATTCTTTCCAAGGATTTTCAGTTGTATGTTTTTTACTTAATGAAACTTTTCTTTCTTCTAGATCGATTTCCATAATTTTTACATTGATCTTATCTCCCTTTTCTAAGATGCTTGATGGATTAACATTCTTATTTTTCCAATCAAGATCTGTAATGTGAACAAGACCCTCAATGTCTTCATCAAGTTTAATAAAACATCCATAATCAGTCGTAAGGGCAACTTCACCTTCTAAGATTTGGCCAACATGATACTTGCTTTCTATATCTTTCCATGGATCATCAGTTAGCTGTTTCAGGCCTAGAGAAACTCTCATTTTATCAGGATCAAAAGAAAGGGTCATAAATTCCATCTTGTCTCCAACTTTTAAGACTTCTTTTGGATGCATGACTCTTTTCCATGAAAGATCAGTTATATGAAGTAGTCCATCAAGACCTCCAAGATCTACAAAAGCTCCATATTCAGTTAAATTCTTAATAGTGCCCTCTATCTTCTCTCCCTCTTTTATTGTTGCCAATAATCTATCTCTTTCTTCTGAATTTTGTTCTTGTAGTACTGCTTTTCTTGATAAAACTACATTTGATCTCTTTTTATCAAATTTCATTACCTTAAAATCAAGAGTTTCGCCTGTAAGATCTGGGTAATCTTTGCCGCCTTTAGGATCTATTAAAGAGCCAGGTAAAAATGCTTTAACTACATCAACAAATACTGTGAATCCACCTTTTACTTTATTAACAACTTTTCCTTCAACATATACTCCATCTTCATGAGCCTGTTGCAACCTATCCCATGTCTCTTGTTTTCTAGCTTTTTCTCTAGATAGTCTTATTTCACCGAAACCATCATCAAGTGCATCCAAAATAACTTCAACCTGATCTCCAACTTCTACTACTAATTCATTTTTATGATCTTGAAATTCTTCTATTGAAACTAAACCATCAGATTTAAAACCAATATCTAGAGTGACCCATTTTTTGCCAATTTCTAATACATTAGCTTTAATCAGGGAACCCTGCGTAAGATCAAAATTATCAAAACTCTTATCGAGCAATGTTTGTAATGTGTTATCAGTATCTTTCATTAACCAATTTTTCAATAAATTCTATCGTTTCAGCGACAGTTTTACTTGTATTATCAATAAGAATAGAGTCGTCCGTTTGAACTAGCGGAGAGTGCTCTCTTTCAAGATCTCTACCATCTCTTAACTCAATCTCATTTTTAAGTTCAGAGATATTAACCTTTTGTCCATCATTTCTCAACTGATTTGCTCTTCTGTTAACTCGCTCTGATAAGTCTGCAGTAAGGTAAATCTTAACTTTAGAATCTGGAAATAATTTTGAAGACATGTCTCTTCCTTCTGCGACTAAACCTGGTAGTTTTCTATACTGTTTTTGAATTTGCATCAATTGTTCTCTTACATCACTCTTCTGTGAAAGTTGAGAGGATAAAACTGTTATCTCTTTACCTCTAATAATGCTCGTTATGTTATTTCCATCAAACAAAATATCTTCACTCTCGTAATCGTATTTATGCTCAATTCTAGAAAATGCTTCAGATATGTTGTTTATATCTTGGTTATGAAGAAATGCAAAACATCTGTATAACAAGCCGCTATCTAAGTAATTCCAATTAAGTCTTAAAGCTAAAGCTTTAGCTATTGTTCCCTTACCTGATCCAGAAGGGCCATCAATTGTTACTATTGGTACCATTTCTCTATTAGATTAAAAAACCCAGGAAATGAGGTTTCCACACATTGCATATCGTCAAATTCAACTTTTTTGCCACTTCTCAAAGAAGCAACCATAAAACTCATTGCCATCCTATGATCACCACCAGTTTTAATTTTTACTATCCCCATATTCTTATCTTCAGCAGGCTCTATTTCAAAACCATCATCAAATTCTTTAATGCCAATATCTGGGTTAAAGCTTTTAATGTTAGATAACAGCAAACTTATCCTATCAGATTCTTTATATCTTAGTTCTTTTGCATCTCTAACTATAGTTTTACCTTCTGCAAACATAGCTAAAATAGCAATCAGTGGTATCTCATCAATTAGATTAGGAATTCTGTCTCCATCAATTGTTACGCCCTTTAATTTATCTTTACAAAAAGCAACCAAGTTAGCTCTTGTCTCATTTGATTCTATTGAAGGGTGTCTAATCATGACCATAGCGTCCATTTCACCAAGTACTTGCAAAAAAGCCACTCTTGTCTTATTTACTCCAACGTTTTCAATTTGGTTTGTTTTTTTTGAGAGAATATTTGCAGCCATTAAATATGCAGCAGAAGAAAAATCTCCTGGAATGTCTATGTATTTCTTAATGATATCTTTCTTGCCATCAAGAATTATTCTGTTACCTTCTCTTCTTATGTCTGCTTCACATTCTTCAAGTATTCTCTCGGTGTGATCTCTGGAAGGTATATTTTCTATAATCTCTATTTTGGTTTTAGAAGATAATGCTGCTAATAAAAGACAAGATTTTATCTGAGCACTAGGAATTTTAAGCTCATAAGTGAATTCTGCTTGTAAATTTGATGGATTTATCTTTATCGGAGAGAATTTCTGATCTCTAAGATCAATATCTGCTCCCCAATCTTTAAGAGGCTCAGCAATTCTATCCATAGGCCTTTTAGATAATGATTCATCACCAATTAAAGTGCATTCTTTTCCGAAACCAGCTATATAACCTGTAAGCAACCTCATGCCTGTTCCAGAGTTGCCAAGATTAAGCGTTAAATCTTTCTGATAATCTGCAAATTCTTCTGCTGCATTAAGAGTGCTTTTGATATCTTCTCCTATATTAGATTTATCAAAATCTAAACCAAGAACAGCGCATCTTTGTGCAATAGATTTGTCTATTGGTATAACGCTCACGATAGTTTTTTCTTTATTTTTTCTTTTAAAGAGTCAATATTGGCTTTATTGTCAGAAAAAATTTCATTCCATAAATCTTTATCTGATTCTGATAGACGTAAAATCTCTTTTAGACTGTCTCCAGAATATTTATCGAAATCAATATTACTTTCCTCAAGAATTTCTCTATAAATAAAACTTAAGTAATGAGGAAAATGGCTAAGATAAGCATAAATTCTATTATGCTCGTCTAAATCTAACTCAGTTGTTCTTGCGCCTAGAGACTCCCAAAGTTGTTTTATTGAATCTATTAACTCTTGCTCTGCCCCTTTTATCAAAATAACTTCTTTATCTAAAAAAAGGTTATTCTCAGCATTTCTAGGTCCTGTCTTATGACTTCCACATATTGGGTGGGATGAAATAAAATTTTTTGGTAAATTTTTATCAATTAAGAATTCCTTTGAGCTAGAAATATCAGTTATAACCGCTGAAGGGAATTTTTTTGAAAAATTGACAATATGATCTAATGCTTCTTTTTGCCGAGAACAGATAATTATTAAATCAAAATTTTCATCTATTTCATCAATACTTTTATAAAGATTCTTATATATATTCAGGCTTGTTAGTGACTCTAAATAATCTAAGTTCTGTTCAACACAAGAGATATCATTTGATTTTAGTGCCAAAGTAATTGATGTACCCATAAACCCTGAGCCGACTATTAAAGTTTTTTTAGTCATTTGATTTTTGTTGTTTGAGTGAAGTCTTCATTATTTCAAGAAAGATGGACTTTAAATCTTCTTTTGGATAAATAAGAGCTAATTCGTCTATTTTCTTTAATATTTCACTTTGTCGAGATTCATCAAGAAGATCCTTATCCATTCTTTTTTTTATCTTTCCTATTTCTAGAGAAAGGTTTAAACGAGACTCTAATAAAGATATTAATTCTGAATCAATTGAATCGATTTCTTCTCGAATAAATAATAAAGCTTTTTTATCATCCATATTTCGTCTCAAATGATCTCATAAAATCTACCAATGATTCAACTGATTCTATAGGTAAAGAATTATAAATGCTGGCTCTCATGCCTCCTACCGTTCTATGGCCTTTCAGATACTTCAGTCCTTGGGCATCGGATTCTTCTAAAAAATTATTATCGAGATCTGGATTTGAAAGAGTAAACACAACATTGCAAATTGATCTTTGTTCTCTATTTACAGGGTTAATATAAAAATCTGAACTATCAATAAGAGAATATAGAGCATCAGACTTTTTAATACTTCTTTCTTCCATTTTTTTAATCCCACCTTCTTTTGTGTACCAATCAAACATTTTGCCTGCTACATACCAACCGAAAGTATTAGGTGTGTTAAGCATTGATTTTTCAGACGCATGTGCATCATATCTTAAAATATTAGGTAGCTCAGGATTTGATTTAGATATTAATTCTTTCTTCGCTATAACTAATGTTATGCCTGCAGGGCCAAAATTCTTTTGAGCACAAGCATAAATAAAATCGTATTTCGAAACATCTATATCTTCAGAAAAAAGACAAGATGACATATCTACAAAAATAGGACTTTCAAAATTAGGCTCATCTTTTATTTGAATGCCTTGTATAGTTTCATTCTTACAATAGTGAATAATGGATGAATTGCTTTTTATATCCCATTTATTTAAATGATCAATTTCTGTGAACTTATTTTTCTTGGAAGAAGTGCAAATATTTAAATTACATAACTTGCTAGCTTCTTTTATTGCTTTTGATGACCAAGATCCAATCTCTGCATAATTTGCAATATCCCCTAAATAAGAAAAGTTAAGAGGGATCATAGAAAATTGAAGAGTTGCGCCTCCTTGCAAGAAAAGCACATCATAATCTTCAGGGATAGATAATAAATTTCTGAGTGTTTCTTCAATTTTTTCAGCTATCTCAATAAAAGTTTTATCTCTATGACTTATTTCAATGATAGAAGATCCTATGTCCTTATAATTTATAAGCTCTTCTTTAATTGATTCTAAGACTTCAAGAGGCAGTGTAGCTGGGCCAGCACTAAAATTATGGACCCTATTCTTCATCGAGACTTTCTTTAAAGCCTACGGCATCTACAAGCTTCTCATCTTCTCTTGTTGAAACTACTTTGACGCCTTGTGTATTCCTTCCTATTACACTTATTTGATCGACTTGTGTTCTTATTAATGTTCCTTTATTTCCAATTAACATTACCTCGTCACCACCTAACACTTGAACCGCTGCAACCATCATTCCATTCCTATCAGATGTATTGAGTGCAATAACTCCTTTACCACCTCTTTTTTGTCCACCAAATTCTGAAATATTAGTTCTTTTTCCATAACCATTTTCACTTAGTGTAAGCAAATTAGATTCTGGATTTACTTTAATAATTGAAATAACTTTATCTTCTTTCCCAATATTCATTCCTTTAACACCTCTTGTTGATCTGCCCATTGGCCTAACATCAGTCTCTTTAAATCTTATTGCTTTACCTGATCTAGAAGCAAGACACACTTCATCTTTGCCATTGGTTATTATGGTCCCTATAAGTCTATCTCCTTCATCTAAATTTATAGCTTTCAGTCCTGGAGCATACTTCTTTTCAAATGCTGTAAGAGCGGTCTTCTTCACTACACCGTTCTTTGTTGCCATTAAAATAAAATGTCCATCTTTGTACTCATCAACAGGTAAAAAGGATGTTACTCTTTCATCTTCATCAAGTGGTAATACGTTTGATATTGGTCTGCCTTTTGCTGTTCTTCCCATAATTGGCAATTTATATATTTCCAACCAGTGAACTTTTCCTTTAGTCGTAAAACACAAAACTTGAACATGGGTATTTAGTACAAGAACCTGTTTAATAAAATCTTCTTCTCTTAATGCGGATGCAGTTTTGCCGACACCCCCTCTTCTCTGCGATCTATATTCTGCTAATTGTTGCGTTTTAACAAAACCATTATTGGAAATAGTAAAAACTCTTTCCTCTTCTGGAATTAAGTCTGCATCATCAATGGTTAGTCTTTTTTCAATTATTTCTGTCCGTCTCTCATCACCAAAAGCATTTTTGATTTCTGTTAGCTCTTCTTTAACAACTTTGGTAAGTCTCTTCTCATTTGAAAGTATTTCTTGTAGCTCTTTGATCTGTTTGACTAGCTCTTGATATTCTTCATTTAATTTATCAGTTTCAAGTGCTGTAAGTCTGCTTAACCTTAATTCAAGTATTGCTTTTGCTTGTACCAATGAGAGCTTATATTTTGATCCTTTAATTCCAAAACCCTTTTCTAATCCTTCTGGTTTACAAATATCTGGATCAGAAACCTTATCAAGTAATGGTTTTATCGTTTTTGCTGACCAGTCTTTTTCGCAAAGCTTATCTGCTGCAACTTTTGAATTCTCAGATTTCTTTATTATTTCTATGATCTCATCGATATTTGCAATAGCTACGATAAGACCTTCAACTACATGACCTCTTTCTTTCGCTTGTTTTAATTCATGAAGAGATCTATTTGTAATTACATCTTTTCGATGATTAAGAAAGATATTTAAGAGTTGTTCTAAATTACATAATTGAGGTTTATTATCAACAAGAACAACATTATTGATACCGAACACTTGTTCAAGCTGCGTATTCTTTATCAAATTATTTAGTACTACTTCAGCAACTTCACCTTTCTTTAATTCAACAACAACTCTCATACCATCTTTATCTGATTCATCTCTTATTTCTCCTATACCTTCGAGTTTCTTATCCTTTACTAATTCAGCGATTCTCTCTAACATTTTTGCCTTATTAACCATGAAAGGTATTTCGGTAATGATAATTGCTTCTTTATTTCCTTTTATTTCCTCTATAGATGTTTTTCCTCTTACATATACTTTTCCTTGTCCAGTTCTATAAGCTTGTTCAATACCTTCTATGCCAGTAATGATACCTCCAAGAGGAAAGTCTGGACCTTTAACAATTTTTATTAGGTCATCAACTGTTGCCTTTGGGTTATCAAGTATATAAAAACATGCATCTATGACTTCTGTTAGATTATGAGGTGGAATATTTGTAGCCATTCCAACTGCTATTCCTGAGGAACCATTTACTAATAAATTTGGAATTCGGGTAGGCAGTACATCAGGAATATCTTCAGTACCATCATAGTTAGGTGAATAAGTAACTGTTTCTTTTTCAATATCAGCTAAAATTTGATCTGTAATTTTTTGCATTCTGATTTCTGTATATCTCATAGCTGCAGCAGAATCACCATCAATACTTCCAAAATTACCTTGACCTTCAATTAATGGATAACGTAAAGAGAAATCTTGAGTCATTCTGACAATTGCATCATACACAGCACTATCTCCATGCGGATGATATTTACCAATGACATCACCAACTACTCTTGCTGATTTCTTATTAGGTTTATTGTGAGTATTAGAAAGCTTATGCATCGCATAAAGTATTCTTCTGTGGACAGGCTTCATTCCGTCTCTGGCATCTGGTAGTGCCCGACCTATGATGACACTCATAGCGTAGTCCAAATAGGACTTTTTTAGCTCATCTTTTATGTCAACAGAAAGGACTTCTTTAGCAAACTCTTGCACCTGAATATTTTATCACAGCAGTCAGCTGTAATCCTTATTATTCCTTAAATTCTGAGACTAATTTAGCGATACTTTCTTTAGCATCGCCAAACAACATTCGGGTATTTTCTTTGAAGAATAATGGGTTCTGAACTCCGGCAAAACCTGATGACATAGATCGCTTTAAAACTATTACTGTTTTGGCTTGATGTGCTTCAATAATTGGCATTCCATATATAGGACTGCCAGGTTGTTCAGTTGCTGATGGATTAACAACATCATTAGCGCCGATAACAATTACTACATCTATAGTTTTCATCTTTGGATTAACATCTTTTGGCTCTAGCAGATTGTCGTATGAAACATTAGCTTCAGCTAAAAGAACATTCATATGGCCTGGCATTCTTCCAGCTACCGGATGTATTCCATATGAAATTTCACATCCATTTTCTTCTAAAAGATCGCCAAGCTCTTTAACAACATGTTGTGCTTGCGCAACTGCCATTCCATAACCTGGAACTATTAATACAGATCTTGCTGATTCCATAATCAAATAAGTGTCTTCTGCTGATATAGGTCTAGTTTCTCCTGCTATTTCTTCAGACGAACTAGAATCAGATGCATATCCGACAAAGAAAATATTATAGAGATCTCTATTCATAGATTTTGCCATTATTAGAGTCAAGACAAGACCTGATGCGCCTACCAAACATCCTGCAACTATTAAGGCAGTATTCAATAAAAGAACTCCTGCTAAAGCAGCTGCTACACCTGATAATGAGTTTAATAATGAGATGACAACTGGCATATCTCCACCGCCTATAGGAACTACAAAAGCTAATCCTGCCAATAATGAAGCAACTAAAAACGCAATGAATGTTATTTCTATTAACTCAAAACTAAAAACAAAGATTCCTGTTGAACTTAATGCAATCTGGCTAATAGCTATCAGCACAAAAAAACAAATAAATACCAAAAACCATCTAGAAATATTATTAAGCAGATTGTTTGAGCCTTTCAAAATTTCAGATAGTTTAAAAAAAGCAATTAAACTGCCAGAAAAAGTAACTCCCCCGATAAAAACTGTCATATAAGTAAGAATTAGAATTAAAGAAATAGCTGAATGATTATTAAATTCTGACCAAGCAAGAAAAAAAGATGAAAGACCGCCAAAACCATTAAATAATGCAACCATCTCAGGTATTGAAGTCATCTTTACCTTTAAAGCAAACAATGATCCTATTCCTGCACCTATTGCCATTGCTATAAGAACTAAATAAGGATCAATAACTTTCAAAAGAGTTACAAGTACAGCAATTAACATTCCAATTGAAGAAACAAGATTGCCTCGAGCAGCAGTATCTTCTTTACTTAACATCTTTAAACCAAAAATAAAGAGAATTGCTGCGACTATATAGCCTACTTCTTGTAAAAAATTAAACTCCATTATTTCTTTTTAAACATCCTTAACATTCTGTTAGTAACTAAATAACCACCGAAGACATTGATTGAAGCAAAAACAATAGCAGAAAAGGCTAGAATAATTTGTAGATCACTTCCCGTATCAAGAGTAAGTGCGCCAACTAATGTAATGCCGCTTATTGCATTAGCGCCAGACATAAGTGGAGTATGTAGTGTGCTTGGTATTTTAGATATCAGCTCAAGCCCTAAGAAAATTGCTAAAACTAAAATAAAGAATAAAAGTAAAAATATTTCCATTAAAAACCTTCTTTTATTTTTCCATCTTTCACCAAAACTGCAGATTGAATAATTTCATCTTCCATATCTAAATTCATTGATTTATTTTCTTGGTCATAAAAATCTGTAACAAAATTAACTAAATTATTACTAAGAGCAAAAGATGCATGATTTGCAACAAAAGATGGAAGATTACTATAACCAATAATTTTTACTCCATCGATAATTTCAATAGAGTCTCTTCTTGATCCCTCAACATTACCACCTGATTCTACTGCCATATCAAAAATTACACTTCCTGGTTTCATTCTTTTAATTGTATCTATGTCGATTATTTTAGGAGCAGGCTTACCAAATATCTGTGCAGTGGTAATCACAATATCTGATTTTGCACAAACATCACTTTGAACCTCTTTCTGTTTTTTTATCTGTTCTTCAGTTAGCTCTTTTGCATATCCCTGATCGGTCTGACCAGTATCACCAAGATCAATCTTTACAAATTTTGCACCTAATGATTTAACCTGTTCTTCAACTACAGGCCTAGTATCAAAGGCTTCGACTTTAGCTCCAAGTCTTTTGGCTGTTGCTATTGCCTGCAAACCTGCTACTCCAACACCTATTACAAAAACTGCTGCTGGTCTTAGAGTCCCTGCAGCAGTCATCATCATAGGTAATGCTGAATTCAAATTTTTTGCTGACTCAATAACTGCAACATACCCTCCTAAATTTGATTGACTACTCAGGACATCCATTTTTTGTGCTCTAGTTATTCTAGGGATAAATTCCATGCTAATTGCGGTAATATCATTCTGTAAAAAATGATGGAACTGTTCTTTATTAGAAAAGGGGTCAAGCAATCCTAAAAAAATAGACCCTTTCTTAAGTAAATTAATCTCTTCATTTGGTATAGATGTAGATGAAAATAAAAGATCCGATTTTCTAAGGCATTCTTCTCTTGAAGCTGCATTTGCACCGAGCTGAGCCATATCTTTATCACTTATATCAATTCCTAAGCCAAGACCACTTTCAAAAATAACTTCTATACCTATATCTAATAAAGGTTTTATACTTTCAGGATGAAGCGTGGTTCTTTTATCTCCTTGGTTTTTTGGTGATATAGCCCCTAAAATCATAGAATTAAAATATTTAATTAGTTCTTAGATATACTTTAACTTATGAATAACTTTGATCAACAAGAATTAGATAAATTTTCTAAATTGGCTAATGAATGGTGGGATCTCAATGGCCCACTAAAAACATTGCATGATATCAATGGGCCACGATTAAGCTTTATTCAAGAAAACACGTTGCTTACTAATAAAAAAGTGTTAGATGTTGGGTGTGGTGGCGGCATATTAAGTGAGCGCTTGGCA
>CAYFES010000027.1:3527-11128 GCA_964342225.1 uncultured Gammaproteobacteria bacterium | reverse complement strand
GGAGAATTAGTTGGTGGTTGTGACATTGTCACAGAGATGCATGAAAATGATGAGCTTTCTTCTGTTTTAAGCTGAAGAGGTTGAAGAAATCTGAGTCTGTAGAAAATTTTCGTCTCCAACTTTCTCTACTAATGCAATCTGAGTACTTAAATGATCGGCATGCTCTTCTTCACTCTCTAAAATTTTAAGAAGCATATCCCTAGAGACAAAATCTTTTTCTTTCTCACACACCATTATGGCGGATTTAAGATCAGGAATAGCTTCATTTTCTAGCTTTAAATCGCAATGAAGAATATCAATAGCATTTTTTGCAATATAAACACCACCCATATATTCCATACTTGGTAAACCTTCTAAAAATAATATTCTTTGAATCAATTTATCAGCGTGTCTCATCTCATCCATAGATTCTTGATATTCAGCTTCAGCGAATCTATTCAAACCCCAATCTGAAAGCATTCTTGAATGTAAAAAATATTGGTGGATAGCCCTTAGTTCATTTGAAAGAACTTTATTTAGGTGGTCAATGATTTTACCGTTCCCTTGCATAATGAATTTATAGTGTCTTTACATTTAAAAATCAAGAAAAAATGAAATTTTGCTAATGATTCTCATTTAGAATCTTTATACCCAAGCTTCTCATGAAGATCTTTGCTAGAAGTGGTGTAACCAAATGGCACTCGTTCACCAGGATGCACTCTTTTAAATGCTTCTTGAACTGCTAAGGTTGTTTCATGAAAACCGGACAGTATTAAGTTAAGTTTTCCTGGGTAAGTGTTTATGTCGCCAACAGCAAAAATTCCTTTTTGTTCGGTTTCGAAGGTTTCAGTATTTACTTTTATTTTATTTCCAGATAATTCTAGACCCCATTTATTTATTGGGCCAAGTTTTTTATTTAAACCATAAAAGAAGAGTATGTGATCAACAGATATAGTAGAGTCATCTTTTGTTTCTGAATTAAAAAGCACAACATCTTTTATCTTATCTCCTTCATTAAAGTCTTTAATAATATATGGAGTTAATAGTTTTATTTTTTTCTCATCAGCAAGTTTTCTTACTTGCATTTCTGAATCAGGAGCACCTCTAAAAGCATCCCGTCTATGGATTAATGAGATATCTGCTCCTATTTTTTCTAATTCTATTGTCCAATCAAGGGCACTATCTCCGCCACCAAATATCGCAACCTTTTTGCCTTTAAAAATACTTTTATCTTTGATGGAATAGAAGATTTGTTTATCTTCAAATACAGATAAATCTTTTTCTAGGGTAGGTTTTATTGGTTCAAATGATCCAGCACCTGCAGCTATAAAAATATTTTTAGATTCAATTTCTGTTTTGTTGTTTGTTTTTACAATCCAATGCTCTTTATTCTTTGTTATCTCTTCAACTCTTTCTTTTAGTATCAAGTCGTAATCAAATGGCTCTATTTGTTTTAAAAGAGCATCAACATGCTCTTGTCCAGTTTGATAAGGGACTCCAGGAATATCGAAGATTGGTTTATCTGGGTATAATTCAGCGCATTGGCCACCTGGTTTATCAAGGTTATCTACTAGAGTACACTTGAGTCCTAATAGCCCTGCTTCAAATACTGTAAATAGACCTACAGGGCCTGCACCAATAATTAATATATCTGTTTTCATTTAACTCTCATACCTGGTTTTGCACCGTTATCTGGCCCAACCATAAATATATCTTCACCGCCAGCACCTGCTGCTAATATCATTCCTTCTGATAAGCCAAATTTCATTTGTCTTGGTTTTAAGTTGTTTACTAGAACAACATATTTGTCTACAAGTTCTTCTAATTTATATGCTGCTTTTATTCCTGCAAAAACTGTTTTTTCTCCCAACTCACCAACATCTAGAATTAATTTAACAAGCTTATCTGCTTCAGGGACTTCAATAGCTTCCTTAACCCTAGCTATTCTAAGGTCAACCTTCATGAAATCGTCTATATTTATCTCATCCATAATTAGTCTAGTATTCCTTCAAATTCAGATTTTTCAAGTCTTGTTATGATCGGTTTGAAAGGTTTAATTTCTTTAAGACTGTCTTTTCCTAATTGATCATAATATGTTTTTTCTATATTCAATAAATCAAAAAGATCTTCTGCCACATTAGGAATGTAAGGATGCAATAAAATTGTAAGGTCTTTAAATAGATTTAAGGCTTCTGAACATATCTCTACGCAGGAATTTATGTCCCCATCTTTTGCTTTACTCCACGGCTCCATAGATGAAATATATGAATTTGCTTCATCAGCAACTGACATAATGTTTTTTAATGCTTTTGAATATTCTCTATCATTAGTTTGGTTGACAATTTCAGCATACAAATCTCTGTATTTATTCGTTTCATTTTGACAATTTTGTTTAACTTCAGAATTGTTATGTTTTATAAGGAAGTTCTGAGTTCTGCTCGCTATATTTATATATTTGCCAATTAAATCACTATTGATTTTTTGCACAAAATCATCAACTGAAAAATTTATATCAGAAATGTCAGTATTAAGTTTTGAAGATAGATAATATCTATAAAAATCTGCATTGGCATATTCAAGGGCTTCATCGGCAAGTATAAAATTTCCACGTGATTTAGACATCTTCATTCCTTCTATAGTCAAGAATCCATGAACAAAGACTTCTTCTATATTCTCTATGTCTGCTGCATGAAGCATTGCTGGCCAAAATAGAAGATGAAAATAAACTATATCTTTGCCTATAAAGTGCACTAGTTTGGTGCCTTTGTCTGATAATAATTTTTCATAGTCATGTTTGTTTACATCGCACCAATTCTTTATCGATGATAGATAGCCAACTGGAGCATCCATCCATACATAAATGTACTTATTTTCTTCTCCAGGCACTTTAAAACCAAAGTAAGGTTCATCTCTAGAGACATCCCAGTCTTTTAAATCTCCATCAAGCCACTCTTTGAGTTTATGTTTTATTGGGCTTTGGTTAGAAAGTTCATCTACTTTGGAGCTTAAATAGCCAGATAATTCATTTAATTTAAAAAAATAATGTTCAGACTCTTTTATTGATGGTTTTGAATCAGAAAGTGTAGATATAGGATCAGATAGATCTAATGCATCATAAGTTGAACCACACACTTCACATGCATCACCATATTGATCGGCAGCACTACAGGCAGGACAATTGCCTTTTACAAATCTATCAGACAAAAACATATTTTCTTTATCATCAAATAGTTGCTTTATTTTTTTTGTATAAACAAAACCTTTATCTAGTGCTTTTTTGAATATCTCAGTTGTGAGCTGTTCATTTTCAGCACTATGTGTTGAATGGAAATTAGCTAGGTTGACGTTATAGTTTTTAAAAGTATTTTTATGAACACCATAAATATTATCTATTAGTTCTTCTGGAGTGATATTTTCCTCCTTAGACTTAAGCATTACAGGAGTTCCATGAGTATCGCTTGCACAAAAATAATGAGCCTCTATGCCTTTTAAATTAAGATGCCTTACCCAAACATCTGTTTGAATTATTTCTAAAATATGTCCGAGATGTAATGGCGCATTTGCGTAGGGAAGAGCACTTGTTATTAAATACTTCATGTTCTGTGCAATTATATATTAAACTTTTCTATGTATGAAAAAGATACTTCTAATTCTACTTCTGAGTTTTATAGTATTTCCTGAAGAAGATACAGAGATAGATAAAGATCCATTCGAAGATATTAATAGAGTTGTTTTTGTAATCTTTGATGAAATTGATGTTGCTGTCCTTAAGCCAACAGCTGAGATTTATAGAGATTACACTCCAAAATTTATAAAAAGGTCTATTTCTAATTTTTTTAATAATTTATCTGAAATTGATACTATCGCTAATCAGCTTCTTCAAGCTAAGTTTGATTTAGCGCTACAGGACACAGTAAGGTTTTTTATTAACACAACTCTTGGTGTAGGGGGCATATTTGATTTGGCAACTAATGCTGGACTAGAAAGACATGATGAAGATTTCGGTCAAACACTTGGTTATTGGGGTGTGCCAAATGGTCCATATGTCTTCGTACCTTTTGTAGGCCCATCAACTCTTAGAGACATGGTGGGATATCCAGCTAGCTGGTATCTATCAGGTAATTTTGCTATTGATGAAGCAGATATGAAAATAGTATTCACAACTCTTGATGTTGTAGAAACAAGAGAGCGTTTATTAGCAGCTGAAAATTTAATAGTTGGAGATAAGTATGAGTTTGTTAAAGATGTATACATGCAATCTAGAAATGATCTTGTTTTAGATGGAGAAGTTGAAGATGAATTTCTTATGGACTTTGAATTTGAGCTTTTTGAAGAAGATCTTCCTGAAAATCAGTAAACACATCTTCAAGAGCCATATCTTCATCATTAAGACCTGAAAGCAATCTTCTCCTAATATCTTTAGTGTGTGAAACTCTTCTTATTATTTGAATTAAGTGATTGATCGATCGATTAACATCTTTAGGATTAGATAGGTTCAGTATGTAAGTCATAAAGTTTCTTATTCCTGTGTTGAATTCTAAGTTTGTGTTTTCTAAATATATCTCTTTATCAATATTTAGTAGAAAAGTTGGGTCAGAATATATTTTTCTTCCTAACATTACGCCATCAAACTTATCGAGTAGTTTTTTTACGCTTTCTATCTCTTCAATGCCGCCATTAATGACTATTTTTAATTCGGGAAAGGTCTGCTTTATTTTTTGAACTAAATTGTAATCAAGTGGAGGAATTGATCTATTTCTTTTTGTATCTAGACCACTAATAGCTTTTCTAGCATGAATTATAAATAGCGATATGCCTGTATCAGCTATTCTCTCAATAAAATTCTTTAAATATTCTTCGCCTTCAAATTGATCAACGCCTATTCGACACTTAATAGACAATGGAATTGTAATATTTTTTTTAATTTCTCTAATACATGAACTTAAGAGATCTATATCCTTCATTAAGAAAACTCCAAAATTACCAGACTTTACTTTTTTTGATGGACATCCAACATTCAAATTTATTTCATCATAACCAAAACCTTGGCTTATATTTGCAGCTTGAGCTAAAGCTTCAGGGTCTGATCCACCAAGCTGCAAACCAACTGGATGTTCAATATCGCTAAAAGATAGAAGTTTATCTTTATCTCCCTTTAATATGGCATTAGAGTGAATCATTTCAGTGTAAAGCATAGATTTTTTTGTAAATTGGCGAGCTAAAAAACGAAAATGTCGATCAGTCTTCTTCATCATTGGAGCGATGCAAAATCTATGATCTTTTAAACTCATATGAGGTAAATAACTGCTACAAGTCCTACAGAAGTTAATACGATTGTATAGGGAAGAGCCTTATAAACCATTCTTAGATATGAAAGTCCAATAAGAGGGGCTAGAGATGAAGTTAAAAGGAATAAAAATGCTGCCTGGCCGTTTGGAGTAGCAACACTAGGTAAATTTGTTCCTGTATTAATAGCAACAGCTAATTTATCAAATTGTTCTGAAGTAATTATTTGATCTAATTTTGCTTGAACAATCTCATTCATATAAACGGTTGCAACAAAAACATTATCACTTATAGCTGAAAGAATCCCATTAGCCATAAAGAAAAGAGGGACCCACAAATCTTCCGAAGTAGCAAAAACGCCATTAATTACTGGAGAAAAAAGTTTCTGATCATTAATTGCGGCAACTATTACAAAGAAAACTACAAGAAGGGCAGTAAAAGGTAGTGGCTCCTTAAAAGCACCACCCAACTGATGCTCCTGAGTAATGCCTTTTAAAGAAGTCAGAAGAACCATCAGGAAAAGTCCAATAACTCCAACCTGAGCAATATGAAATGCTAAGGCAAATATCAGACATATGCCTAATATTGCTTCAATAATTAGGTGTAATTTTTGTAAAGGAGTTCTTTTTTGTTCCAGCTCTTTAGCATTATCAATAATCTTATTTCTTAGAGTGTCTGAGAGTTGAGCACCATAACCAAAAATCTTTAGTTTTTCTATTAAGACACAACTTAATAGGCCAAAGAACAATACTGGCATTGTTACTGGAGCCATTCTCCAAAAGAACTCCATAAAATCCCAATTTGCTTTGGTGGCAATTAATAAGTTTTGTGGTTCTCCCACTATCGTGCATACGCCACCTAACGCTGTACCAACAGCACCATGCATAATGATATCTCTTAGAAATGCTTTTCCTTGATCAAACTCTAATTCAGAAATTCTATTTTCTTTAAAATTCTTCTCAAATATTTTATAGAAACCAAGAGTTACACTAATTAATACAGCTGTAACTGTAAGAGCATCTAAGAAAGCAGATAAAAATGCTGCTGAAATTACAAAAAATAAAGATAAGAGAGTTTTAGATTTTATTGTCTCTAACAGTTTAGTAAAAATAACCATTAGCAGATCTTTCATAAAGAATATTGCCGAAACCATAAAAATAAGCAGCAATAATACTTCTAGATTGGAAACAATCTCATTAAATACATGATATGTGTCAGTTAATCCTAGTAATAGAATTTGTAATGCTATTAATCCACCAGGTTGCAGAGGGTAGCATTGTATTGAAAATACGAGAGTGTATATGAACTGTAAAAGAAGTAGCCATCCAATAATAAAGCCGCTGTCATAGCCTAAATTAGTAAGACCAAAATAGAGGAAGGGGTTTAAGAAAAGAAAACCTATGATGCTCCATTTATACCAATCTGGAGCATTCCCTAAAAAACTTTTAAATAATGTACTAACCAATTCTCTTTTAAACGTTTACATTATACTAACAATGAAAAGATTTACTTCTAGTTTTTCAATAAAACAAACACCTAAAGAAAATGACTTGATTGTTAGTATTAACGAAAATAAGAAGATACTTTTTAATAAAAAAGAAGAAAGTTTCCTACAAAACAATGTTGCTGGACAGCTAAAAGATAATGTATATGAGATTTTTCAAACGGAGAATAGTTCAGTTTTTCTTGCAGAAACATTAAAAGATCTTAACGAGGATCAAATTTATTTAAGTAAAAGAGAATTGTATCCATATCTAGATGAAGAGTCCTTAATGATTGTTAGTAGAGCTTTTCAATTATTTGATTGGGTCTATAAGCAAAACTATTGTCCAAGAACGGGAAATAAATTGAGCAAGGTTCGTGATGATTTATCTAAGTTTTGTGATAAGTGCCCAAGAGAGTATTTTCCAAAGATGTCGCCTTGTATTTTGGTGTTATTGACTCATGAGGATGAGATCTTGTTAGTGAGACATAATAGCGAGATAAGAGCTTTGTATACTGCAATTGCTGGTTTTGTAGATCTAGGAGAGACTCTAGAAGAATGCGTTGAAAGAGAAGTGTTTGAAGAAGTCGGACTTAAAATAAAAAATATTAATTATGTTGGAAGCCAATCGTGGCCGTTTCCAAATCAATTAATGATGGCATTTCAGGCAGAAGCTATTTCAAGAGATGTTCAAATAGATAAAAAAGAAATTCTAGAGGCATCTTGGTTTAAACCTAATGATCTACCCAAAATACCTCCAGAACCATCTCTTTCTAATCTACTAATCAAAAAAGCTATTAATTCCCTGATCTAGGGTCATTCTTGGCTCTTCTAACTGGCTTTTTTGTTGGCT
>CAYFES010000027.1:0-3427 GCA_964342225.1 uncultured Gammaproteobacteria bacterium | reverse complement strand
GTTGGCTCTATTCTATTTCCAATATTGTCGTCTATAACCTTTTCCTTGGTCTTTTTAACAATATTCTTTGCATTGCCATCTTGTTTTTTAGGAACATTCTTAACATTGCTTCTTGCTTTAGGAGGTTTGTTTGCAGATGGTTTACGTGAAATATTTCTAGGCCTTTTAGATTTCATATTTCTTCTTATATTTGGCCTAGATTTTGAAGCATTGTATCTTCTACTTCTAGGCTTTTTAGTTTTAGGCTTCTCATCACCCTTAAAGAATGTAAATAATGAATCAAGCAATCCTTTTTTATTTGAAGCAGCCTTTGGCATATTTCTAAATTCAACATCTTCAACCATAGCTTTAGCTCTTTTCTTTGGAACTTTTAAGTTATAGCTGGTTCTATTTTGAAAAGCTTTTGATGACTCTTCCATATTTTTTTCATAATCAAAATAAGCATTTTTCTTCACTTCAATTGTGTAACTATCGTTTTGTTTATATGGATCAATAAAAGTCATTATCTTATTTGAAAATTTTCTTTCTATTTGATCGAGATTAGGCCTGTAACGATTCAATAGTTCATTTGCAATATTAGGAGACACCTTAAGTAAAAGAATGCTAGATCTATTATTTATAGATTTTTCAGTTATTAAACGAAATATTGATTCACAGATAGAAGATACTGACCTAACCCATACTGTTTTACCCATCAAATCATTTAAGGCAGGCTTAATTCTTTGTCGTGACATTTCCATTAAGCCAAATCTTGATATTTTATCAAGCTGAATTCTTGCATGATCTTGCTTAGTTGAAGCATACATAGCTTTCTCAACTTTATCATTGCTTTTTGGATCTTCCATATCGATAAAATCAATTACTATTAATCCACCTAAATCTCTTAATTTAACTTGTTTACCTATTTCAGAAGCAGCTTCTAAATTAGTTTTAAGCGCAGTTTCTTCTATATCAGAACCTTTTGTTGATTTTGCTGAATTAATATCAATAGAAGTTAAGGCTTCACCTGAATCAATTACTAATGAGCCACCTGAACGTAATTTAACCTCTCTTGAGAAAGCTGACTCAATCTTAGATTCAATTCCATAACTTGCAAATAATGGAACATCTTCATCATGGAGTTTAATCTTGTCTACCAAATCAGGAATGATTTTATTTGCATAAGTTTTTGCAGATTCAAAATCTTCGCTGTTGTCTACAATTAATTCGCCAATATCTTCTTTAAAGTAATCTCTTATATTTTTTTGTATAAGACTCTGGTCAGCATAGATTAATTGGCTTGATTTTGATGATTTAATTGCTGATTCAACTTCAACCCATAGCTTCTTCAGATATTCTAAATCCCAAGACAGCTGTTCAATTGGTTTATCTAGACCAGCAGTGCGAATAATTAAGCTCATGCCTTTAGGTGTATCTAAAGAATCTAAAAGATCTTTTACCTTATCTCGCTCTTCTCCATGTATTCTTCTTGAAATTCCACCACCGCTAGGATGATTTGTCATTAAAACTATGAATCTGCTTGCTAAAGAAATGTACGTTGATAAAGCTGCACCTTTGTTGACTCTTTCTTCTTTCTCAATCTGAATAACTATATCGTCTCCTTCTTTAATCTTGAATCTATCTATTCCAGATTTAGAAGGGTCGAAGTATTCAGGAGACAGCTCTTTAAAGGGTAAAAAACCATGTCTTGAAGAGCCTAGTTCAACAAATATTGCCTCTAAACTAGCTTCAATTTTAGTAATTTTGCCTTTATGTATACTTCCTTTTTGGAAGTTATTTCCTTCGAACTCAAGATCGAAATCTATGAGTTTTTCACCATCTATTAATGCACTTCTTTTGCCATTAATAGAATTTGTATCAATTAGTATTTTTTTCATTTTATCCCTTATAAATAAAGGATAAGAACAATATTTAAATCAGAAGTTTTTCAGGAATTACCATATTTTTGAAACCTATTAATCTTTTGTTGATTGTTCTTATCATTTTGTTTTTTTATTACCTTTCTATTGCTTACTTTTTATATTTTCTTATTTCGGTTGTAAGCTTAGGGGATATATTCTACAGCAAAATGGTCAAAATTAATTTTTTTCTTGTAAATGACGATGATAAGGGGCGTAGGCTAGATAACTTTTTATTTAGTAAATTTAAGAAAACTCTTCCTAAATCGAAGATATATAGCTCTATAAGAAAGGCTAAAATTAAAGTAAATCAAAAAAAGTCTAAACCTGACTATAAATTAGCTTCTGGAGATAGAATTTCTTATCCAGAATTCACTATTAAAGCCAAATTATCTGAATCTCCTAACCTTGAACATCATATGGAGATAATCAAGAAGTCTATAATTTACGACTCGGATAGATTCGTTGTAATAAATAAACCACCTAATTATTCAGTTCATGGTGGATCTGGACTAAATTTTGGTGTCATTGAAATAGTTAGAAAGCTTTATAAATACTCTGAGAATTTTAATTTAGCTCACAGAATCGACAAAAGCACTAGCGGATGCCTTGTAATAGCAAAAAAAATGTCTGCTTTAAGAGATATTCATAAACAATTTAGACAGCGATCAGTAAAAAAGGTGTATGAATGTGTAGTTTACGGCAAATGGCCAGAAAATTTAAAGGTTATTGAGAATGAATTAGAGGTAAGGAAAACTAGCCAATCTGAGAGAAAGGTTAAGAAATCTGAAGCAGGGAAGAAATCCAAGACTAAATTTACCATTAATAAGAAATATAAAGACTTTACAAGACTGATAGCTATACCTCATACAGGCAGGACGCATCAGATTAGATTTCATTGTTATGACGCTGGATATCCCATACTGGGAGATGAAAAATACTCATTTAAAGAGAATCAAACAAAAGCACAAAGATTAATGTTGCATGCTAAAGAAATAGCCTTCATGGATGGCGAAAAGAAGATCCATGTTAAGGCTTCAGAAAATTATAATTTTTTTGATGGTAGGGATGAACGGACTTGAACCGTTACGCCTTGCGGCACGTGAGTTTGAGTCACGCGTGTCTACCAATTCCACCACATCCCCGTAATTGCTATCATACATGCTATGCAAAAAGACATCTATAAGTCAGATTATTATTACGATTTACCAGAAGATCTTATAGCCAAGTATCCGGTAAAAAATAGAACAAGCTCTAAATTATTGCATCTTGATGGAGGAAATATTCATATAGATGAATTTATATCTATACAAGATGAGCTTAAAGATGATGACATATTGATAATAAATGAGACTAAAGTAATTCCAGCAAGATTAAAGCTAAAAAAACAAACCGGTGGCAGTGTCGAGCTATTAGTTTTAGATAAAATTAATAAAAATGTTGGAAATTGTTTAACTAAAGGGCTGAATAAGAAGATTAAAGAACAAACCCTATATTCCGAAAATTTTCCTGTAAAAATTTCAATAATT
>CAYFES010000026.1:0-11261 GCA_964342225.1 uncultured Gammaproteobacteria bacterium | reverse complement strand
CCCTTCAGAAATGAGGGGCTTTTTTTTAGATAAAAACTGTTTAGACTTAAGAAGTTATGAAACTTAGTTATCCTCCATTAATTGTTTTAGGATGCATAGCAGTTCAATTACTGCTTAACATGCTAGTTCCTCTAGAAGTTAATTTAAGCCTGCTATTAGGGCTTGTTTTGCTTATATTTTCATTAGGAATTGTCACTTACGCTTTTAGAGAGCTGAATAATAATGAAACAACCTATATTCCTGATGGAGATCCTGAAAAACTTGTTACTTCAGGACCTTTTTCATTCACCAGAAATCCAATTTACTTAGGTATGGCAGGAGTGCTTTTAGCAATTGCCTTTTTATTGCAATCACTTTCAGCTTTATTAATTCCGATATTATTTATATCGATAATACAAAATACCTGGATTCCTCATGAAGAGAAAAAATTAGCAGAAACTTTTGGGGAAGAATGGGAAAACTATTCAACCAAAACCAAGAAATGGTTATGGTGATACATTCTTTTTAATTAACTTTTTCCATTCTTTATAATCTTTTTCCATGGACTGGCTTAAAGCATTATTTGGATTACATACTGTTTTTTCTTGATTCTTTATTAAGTCAATATTCATCAAGCCAGCTGTTATTCCAGCTAAACAGGCTACGCCTTTAGCTGTTGATTCTGTATTTTTGGGAACCTGTATAGGGATATTTAATATGTTAGCTATATGAGAAACAAAGGTTTTATTAGCTGCCATACCCCCATCTACACTCAAAGATTTAACTTCTATATTAGTTTGTTCTAGACAATCAACAATATCTTTAGTTTGGTATGAAATTGAATTAAACGCAGCGTTAATTAAATCTTTTTTTGATGTGTCTCTTGTTATTCCATAATAGCTAGCCCTTATATTAGAATCCCAATATGGTGCTCCTAAACCGGTAAATGCTGGAATAAAATGCACTCCATTAGCATTCGCATCAGAGTTTAAAAATTTTTCAGATTCTGGGCTTTCAGCAAAAAATTCAAGATTATCTCTTAGCCATTGAACTATTGTTCCTGCCGAATATATGCTGCCTTCAATCGCATAATGAATTTCTTTATTAAAACTAAACCCTATGGTAGTTAAAAGACCTTTATCCGAAGCTAAAGGCTCAGCTCCAATATTTGCCATTAAAAAACATCCTGTTCCATATGTACTTTTTAAGCTACCAGCATTTAAACAGCCTTGACCAAATAGAGCAGCTTGTTGATCTCCTAACACAGCATTTACATTGATATTATTGCAATCAGATAAAGTTCCAAATGATTCATCTGAATTAGATACTTCTGGCAACATTGATTCAGGTATATCAAATAGATCTAAGAGATAATTATCCCAAGATAAAGTATTTATATTGAATAACATGGTTCTAGAAGCATTTGTTATATCCGTTTTATGAATTTTTTTATTTGATAAGACATACATTAGATATGTATCAACTGTTCCAAAGCATAGTTTTCCTTCTTTAGCTTTCTTCTTAGCACCTTCAACATTGTCTAATATCCATTTTATTTTTGTTGCAGAGAAATAAGGGTCTAACAATAGTCCTGTTCTAGCAGATACTTCTTTTCGTATCTCTTTATCGTTAATAGAAGAACAAAAATCTTTAGTTCTCCTATCTTGCCAAACTATAGCGTTATAGATAGGTTTTCCTGTATCTCTTTCCCAAACTATTGTTGTTTCTCTCTGATTAGTAATAGCAGCTGAAGCAATATCATCAAGGTTAATATTCCCCAATGTATCAGTCACGGATTTAATTAGAACCTCTGGATCAATTTCAACCCAGCCATCTTCAGGATAAATTAATGGATATTCTTTTTGAGATACTTCAACAATGTCTGCATTAGAATTAAAAATAATAGATCTTGAGCTTGTAGTACCTTGGTCAATTGTTAAAATCTTAGTCATGTCTAAAATAAATATTTTAACTCTAATAATTTTAATATTCCTTATAACTGGATGCTCTTCTGTAGAAAATAATTCTTTTGGCGAAGAGCGTGAAAAGAAGATAGCTGAACTTAAAGAAGATTGTTCTTTTGCGACGGTTGACTATGACCGTACAGGACAACCACTTTATATCTGCTATAAAGAAGGATCATCTATGAAGAGATCAAAGGATAAAGTAGACGCAGATACAGACACACCAGACACACCAGAGACACCTGCTATTGAGTAAATACATAGTTTATTCCAGAAATAATTGTTCGTATTGCGATAAAACAGTTGCATTGCTTGAAGCTAAAAATATTCCATTTGAGATTAAAAAAATTGATGAAGACATAAATCTATATAAAGAGATGCAGAAGAAAGCACCTCTTATGAAAACATTGCCTGTTATCTTAAAAGATGGAGAGTTAATTGGCGGCTATAATGAATTATTTAAATCTTTAGAATCATAATGGACCAGTTTATTTTCTATGACACCGAAACTTCTTCTGTTAAAGAATTAAATTTTATTCAAGCTATTCAAATTGGCTCTATTCTAACAAACCCATCTTTAGAGAAGATTGATTCATTTAGTTTAATTTGTGCTCCATTGCCTTGGACCTTAATTACACCAAAAGCACTACTAATAAATAAAAAGAAAGAAATTTTTGATACTGAAGTGACTCATTATGAAATGATTAAATCAGCCTTTAATAAATGGTCATCATGGTCATCGCCTGGTAAAGCTATATTTATTTCATACAACGGCATGCGTTTTGATGAAGAGATTATAAGAAGACAGTTTTATTGGAATCTATTAGACCCATATTTGACTAATACTAATGGAAATTCACGCTTAGATGTCCTGTTAAAAATGTATGTAATTGCATATTTTTATAGAGATTCTTTTCCAATTCCAGAGAAAGATAGTCAAATTTCATTGAAGCTAGAACACTTTGCTGAATTATTTGAAATGGATACATTAAAAGCACATGATGCTCTTGAAGATTGTGAATATTTAAAGCAACTACTTAGTCAAATTAAATCTTTATTGCCAAATTTTTATAACGAATTAATTACAACTACATCTAAGCTGGATTTATTTGATCATTTACTTGCTAATAAGGTGCATTATTTTTGTTCATACATACCATCAAACAAAACTTTAAGATCTATGCCTTTTACGACATTGGCTGGAACTGAAATTAATAATCAAACAATAATCTTTAATTTAAATAATGATCCAGAAGATTATTTAAATTTAACCGTTCAAGAGTTAAGAGATCTTATCGATAATAAAAAAGAATCTCCTTTTAAAGTAATTGGTATAAATAGAACGATTCCTAGTGTATCTGCCGATACTTTGGAGAGGGACAATATTCTACCCAATGAAAATGATTTATATCTAGAAAGAGCAGAAAAGCTTCGAGAGAATCCTGATTTTATTTTTAAGATCAATGAGATCTTTAATGATAGAGAAAAACCTATTTATGCAAACTCATATACTGAAGAACAGTTATATTCTGGTGGATTTCCAAATCAAATAGATAGAGACAGGATGAAGAATTTTCATGATGCAGAATCACTTAAAGAAAAGCTTTCAATTGCAAACTCATTTGAAGATGAAAGATACAGAGATTTTGCTATACGTATTTGCGCGCAAGAATTTCCTTCAGATATAGATATTAAGTATCTCCAGCATTGTAAAGATTTAGTTAAAACACGATTTACCGATACTGGTCCTTGGCCTAATTCAGACAATTATCTTAAAGAAGGAAATAGTCTTTTAGAGGAATTAAATAGTCCAGAAGAAAAAAAATTGGTTAATTTAGCAATTAATTCGATAAAATCTAGTCGAAATTAATATATCTATTTGTTTATAATAGGTACCCGAGTACCTCAGGGGCAATATGAAGAGAGTTTTATTTTTTATTTTTATTTCAAATTTATTGTTTGGAGCCATCAATTTTGATGGACATGTCAATGAAGATGAATGGGCTCAAGCAGATAAACATTTAATCTCCTATGAAGTTGAGCCTGGATACAATACTCCTGCTAAATTTAAAACTGAAGCCTTTATTACTCACGATGATTATTTTTTGTATGTAGGCTTCAAGGCTTATGGCAATCAAGACAATATCAGAGCAAGAATAAGAAGTAGAGACTCTATTTACTATCTTAATGATTTTGTAGATATAGGAATTGATACTTATGCAGACGGCAGGTACACAGTATCTTTTAGTGTTAATCCCAAAGGAAGTATTGGAGACCGTAAATATTCTGCATTTTGGCCTGATGCATCATATAACGTTGAATTTGAAGGAAATGGACACTTTACTGATTACGGATATGAAGCTGAACTAAGAATTCCCTTCACTTCATTAGACTTTCCTGAAACTGATAAACAAAAATGGAAAATTTATTTTTTACGCAAGCTATATGATAACGATAATGAAACTAGATATTTAAGCAGTAAAGATATTGAGGGTGCAGGCTGTAGAATCTGCCAATCAGATATTTTCTATGAATTCTCCGGAGTAAAAAAGAAATCAAAAAAACGCTTGATACCATCTATAACAGCCAATTCATTTGCAGAAAAGGATGATTCTGGAGAAATGAAAAGAAATTCACCTGATTCTGAAGTATCTTTAGGCGGGGTATATGAATTAAGTGGTAATAATCTTGAATTTACAATTAATCCAGATTTTTCTCAGATTGAAGCAGATGAAAGTAAGATCGATGTAAATTCAACAACAGCTTTAAGGTTTGAAGAAAGGCGTATATTTTTTAATGAAGGAAGGGATTTTCTTCAATCTAGACTAAATACCGTTTATACAAGATCAATAAATAATCCAGAATATGCAGTCAAATTATTCAATAGAGGCGATAAACATAGCTATTATTTTCTAGATGCTGAAGATAGAAATACTCCTATAATTGTTCCAGGAAGCCAAAGATCTTATTCTGCCTTATTAGGAAAAAGTCACGCCAATATATTTAGTTATAAATACAACCTTGAAAGAGGGCAATATGTATCATTTTTAACAACAAATAGGTCTTATGATGGGGGTGGTTCAGGACTGCTTTATTCATCCCGTGGTTACATTATTTTAGATGAAAAATATTCAGCTTCTTTTGAAATAGCAAAAAGTGAAACAGATGAACCTATAAGTGATGCAATTACCACAACTAATGGTACTAAAAACCATACCTATGCTTTAGATGGGGAATCTTTTTCAGGTTATGGTGGAAGATTTACATTCAGAAGCAATACAGAGAAATGGGGCTGGAACTATGAATTTGAAACAAAATCACCTGATTTTAGAACAGATCTAGGTTTCACCAATGAAAATAATTGGAAAAAACACTCAGTCAGTGGAGATTACAAATATAGATCAGATGGAATATTTAAATTTGTTAAGTTTGATGCAGCTAGCGTGATAATGAAAAATTATCAAAATGATGTTTTGGGTCAAATGACAAGAGTGGGCTCCAGAATAGAATTTAATAATCCTTTTGAAATTCAGCTAAGAGCAGAAACGTGGAACAAGTTTCAATTTGATAGTTATGTATTTAATGATACGTATGAATATGAGGTTGAACTAAGTTATAGCACACCAAAGATATTCTTTAAATTTAGGAATGATTGGGGTGATGCTATAGCAAGAAACATCGCAACACCTGAGCTTGGAGATAGAAGAAACTCATCTATGGATGCTTGGTATAACGTAAGCGATCAATTTTTTGTAGGAGCTAATATTAGGCAGAGTGAGTTAAAAAGCAAAACAACTGGAGAAGATTTCTTCTCGGGTTATATCGGCTCATTAAAAACAACTTATCAGTTCAACAAAGAATCCTTCTTTAAGCTAAATTATGAGTACAATAATTTTAATGAAGATTCATATCTTCAGGCTTTATTTCAATGGCAGCCAGATTCTGCAACTATCTTTTATTTTGGCGGAACAATTAATAGAGAAGACATTGAAGGCACATGGGAAAATGAAAGCTCTCAAATATATATGAAATTTCAGTATCTGTTCAATTTTGATTAAATAATTGTGTAGAATAAACACCTATGTCTAAAATTACCAAAGAGTTATCTGATCTAGCCCAAATGCTCATTAACATGCAGAATGATCTTGGATTAGGCGACATAAATCCGACTGAAGCCCATGTTTTTCTTATGATTGTTAGAGAGCATGAAAAAAATGGAAACTGTTCAATGCTTAAAGCTGTTGAAGTTTCAAAAAAATCTCGCTCAACTGTTTATAAAGCAATTAGAAAATTAGCTAAAGCAGGAATTATTAAAATACAAACTTCTCGACAAGACAAAAGATCTTTTTTGGTAGTACCTAAAATCTAGATTAGCCATGCCTAAATTTTTTGAATTATCTGTTTATACATGTTTTTTTTATTTTTTAGTCTGGGTTATTTGGTTGTTCTTGGTAGTGCCTGTTGAAGCTAATACCCAAAGCTTAGGAAGTTTAGCTTTTCTTCCTCACGCTGCAAGAGTATTGCCAGTATTATTCTTTGGAGGCAGGGCAATACCTGCAATATATTTTTCTGAACTTATAGCAACTAACTTTATAGGCGACCCTGAATATACAACAGGATTTGGAGCGCTTATAAGCAGCACAGCAATTCTTATATCTTGGGGAGCATTTAAGTTATTAGACGTAGATCTTAAATCTAAAAGAGTATTGCAAAATACTGATTGGAAGCATGTAACTCTGTTTATATTAGTGTCTGCACTAGTGAATGGTGTAGGTAATGGAGCATATTATCTCTATCTTTATGAGATAGCTGATCCTTTAATGACTATGCGTTTTGTAATTGGAGATATTGTTGGCGCAACTATAGTGATATTATCTCTTATGTTTTTAACAGGATTCATCAAGATACCACAACAAAATAATGATTGAAGTAAAAAACTTATCTAAACAATTTAAAGTCCCTACTGAAAAAAAGGGTTTATTTGGGAATAAAAAAGAACCATTTTGGGCTGTTGATTCACTAGATTTTACAGTTCAAAAAGGCAGTGTTGTAAGTATTTTAGGACCAAATGGTTGTGGCAAAACAACTACATTAAGAATGATTGCTGCCATGCTTTCTCCTTCACGAGGCACAGCCTTAATTGATTCACTAGATGTAAGAAAAGATAAGCAAAAAATTAAATCAAAAATAGGCTATATGACTAACAATACTTCTTTATATGACAGGCTAAATGTCATTGAGACAATAACTTTCTTTGCTGAATTAAATCAAATACCAAAAGATATTTATATGTCTAGAGCGGATAAATTATTTGATCAGCTTGATATGAGAGATTATCTTTTAAAAAGAGTTTCAGATCTTAGCACTGGAATGAAACAGAAAACTTCTATTGTAAGAACACTGATTCATGACCCTGATCTTGTCATTCTTGATGAGCCAACAACAGGCGTAGATGTTACTGGACAATCAGTTATCGTCGATCTAATTAAATCTATTAAAGAATCTGGTAAGACTTTAATTTTTTCTACACATCAATTAAATGAAGTGAGAGATATAGCAGACCACATAATTGTTATGAAGGCAGGTAAAAAAGTGTTTGATGGAGATAATCAGCAATTTCAAAATCTAGATTCTAATAAATCCTTTACTGAGATATTTATGGAGATGGTAGATGACTAAGTGGCAAACATTATTGATAAAAGAGCTAAGACATCTTTTTAGGGACACTAAAACAATTATTCAAACTGTTGTTGTGCCAACATTTCTAACTCCTTTACTTATTGGAGGTATTGTTTGGTATATAAGTTCTATTGCTATAGAAGAGAGCAAAAAAGATTATGAAGTTGCTGTTTACGATCTAGGCAATACTCAACTATCAAATAAATTTGAAGAATCTAAAAGACTAAATGTAACTAAGTATGAAACAGTACAGGATGTTATAGATTCAGTTAAAGATGATGGTTCAGAAATTGGAATAGTTGTTGAAGAAAATTTTGAGCAGAATCTAAATAAGAATGTTAGCTCCAAGATAACAATATATTCAAAGAATATTGATACTTTTTCACAAGCTAAAAGTTTGGCTGAAGATATTATTGATAATTTTGAAAATGATGAAAGGTCAGATCGACTTTCTAGTCTAGATTTAGATGAGGAATTTATTAATCCTATTGAAATATTAGAGGAAGATCTCACAACTGAAAAAGAAGCAGCTGGATCAATTTTTGGCGGAATTCTTGCCTTCTTTTTTGTTATGTATGTGATAACTGGTTCTATGTATCCAGCAATTGATTTAGGAGCAGGGGAAAAAGAAAGAGGCACAATGGAAACTCTAATTTCAACTAATATCTCTTCACTGGAAATAATAATAGGTAAAATGTTATCAGTTACAGCTTCCGCAGTTTTAACAGCAACATTCTCATTGCTAGGCTTTATTATCCCTCTAGTAATTATTTTCTTTTTCTACGCCGATTCTATTCCTGAGAGCTTATTTGATACTCTATCTTCTCTAGTCAATCCAACTGCATTTTTAGGCATCTTTGGATTAATAATTCCTTTAAGCATCTTAATGGGAGCATTATTACTTGCGGTTTCTGTCTATTCAAAAAATACAAAAGAAGCTGGATTACTTTTAGGAAATTTAGTTATAGTTTTCTTTTTACCAGCCTATATACCTTTATTTAATCCTGGATTGGAATTAGATTTTATTGGTTCTCTAATACCCTGTTATAACCTTGCGCTATTAACAAACTCTTTAATTGCTGAAAATACTAATTGGATACTTTATTTTAGTGCATTAGGCTCAACAGTCGTTTATTGTTGTATCGCTGTATACATTACATACATTATGTTTGATGATGAAAAAATCATATTCAGAAGTTAATGGAAGTAATTAATACGCCAGTTTCACCTTATATTCAGAACGCACCAATAGCTTACTGTCCATCAACTTTAGAATCTATTTATGTAGACCCTGGTGATGAGATGGAAAAACTTATAAGTGTTAGTGATGAATTAAATCTAAAACCCCAGTATGTTTTTATCACGCATGGGCACATTGATCATGCTGGAGCTGCAGCAGAACTTGCTAGAGAATTAAATCTTGAAATTATAGGACCTCACATAGAAGATAAATTTCTTCTTGATGTATTAGAGATTCAAGGCCAGATGTATGGAATGAAAGCAGAAAATTTTACTCCATCAAAATGGTTAAATCATAATGACTCTATTAGTTTTGGAAATCAGAAATTAGAAATATTGCTTTGTCCTGGACATACGCCTGGACATATCATAGCTGTTAATCATGAAGCTAAAAAAGTAATTGGAGGAGATGTTTTATTTAATGGTTCTATTGGCAGAACCGATTTACCAAGAGGCAATCATCAGGATTTAATTGATTCTATAAAGAATAATCTATTAACTCTTGATGATGATTATGATGTTTATTGTGGTCATGGACCAAATACAACAATTGGACATGAAAGAGCTACTAATCCATTTTTAATAGATGCTTAACGAAAACTCCATACATCTCATGAATAGGGTTATTAAGTTATCAGAAGATAATCTAAATAATAATAAAGTTCCTATAGCTGCCATTGTAGTTGATAGCTCAACAAATGAAATAATTTCAGAGGCTACCAATGGAGATTCTGTTTTAGATCATGCTGAGATCTTAGCTTTAAAAAAAGCCTTAGATAAATTATCTACAAATCGATTAAATGAATACGATATCTATGTAAGTATTGAACCTTGTCCAATGTGTGCTGCTGCTATAGCGAAAACCCATATAAGAAGATTGTATTTTGGTGCAGAAGACAAGAAAGGAGGAGGGGTTATTAATGGGCCAAAAATATACAGCTACTCCAATCTAAAAGTGCCGGAAGTTATTTCTCATTGCTTCGCAGAAGAAACTGGCAATTTACTAAAAAAATTCTTTGAGAGTAAAAGAAATTAATAATCTACAGGTATAATCTATCTATGTCTGAATTTGATCTGGTTCTTAAAAATGGCACAGTCTTTTTGCCATCAGGAAGAGAGAATACCGATATTGGAATTAAAGAAGACAAAATTGTCTTTATCGGAGATATAGGCGATTCAAATAATTCTTTGGATTGCACAGATCTTTTTATTTTTCCTGGCTTAATTGATACTCAATGTCATTTTAGAGAGCCCGGTGGTGAACATAAGGAAACAATTCAAACAGGCACTATGTCTGCAGCATTAGGCGGAATAACAGGTATATTCGAGATGCCTAATACGAATCCTCTTACAACAACACCTGAAGCTTTAGAACATAAAATAAAGCGCGGAGTAGACACTGCTTATACTGATTTTGCTTTTTATTTTGGAGGCACTCATGAAAATTCTTCAAATCTACCTGAATGGGAAAAATTGCCAGGAGTATGTGGAATTAAAATTTTTATGGGATCTAGTACAGGAAATCTTCTTTCTGCAACAGATGAAGAAGTTGAAGCTGTAGTTGCTAATGGTAGAAGAGTAATAGCAGTTCACGCTGAAGATGAATTCATAATGAATGAGAATAAAAAAACAATCTTAAAAGATAGCAATGATGTAGGTATGCATTGTAAATGGAGAAATGTTGAAAGCGCTTTAAATGCAACTAGAAGAGTAGTTACTTTAGGAAAAAAACATAATAGACACATTCATGTTTTGCATATTACAACAGCAGATGAGATGGATTTTCTACGTGATAATAAGGACATCGCAACCGTAGAAGTGCTTCCAAATCATTTAACAATGCATGCACCAGAATGTTATGAAGAATTAGGCACGCTAGCACAACAAAACCCTCCTATAAGAGAAAAAGAACATCAGGATGCATTATGGCGTGCTATAGATGATGGTACTGTAGATATAGTTGCATCTGATCATGCCCCACATACACTTGAGGAAAAATCAGGAGTATACCCAGGCACTCCTAGTGGCACTCCTGGAGTACAAACTTTATTGCCTGTCATGTTAGATCATGCCGCTAATGGCAAGTTAAGTTATGAACGCATTGTTGATCTAATGGCATATGGCCCAAAAAAAGTTCATAAAATTAAAAACAAATGTGCAATAACAGAAGGCTATGATGCAGATTTTACTATTGTAGACCCAAACCTTATTCATAAGATTACCAATGAAGAACAAGCATCTAAATCTGGCTGGACTCCATATGACAATAAAGAAGTAAAAGGTTATCCAGTCATGACCATAATTAGAGGTAAGGTCGTAATGAAGGATGGAAAACTTTTAGAGCGACAAGCTAAACCAATAGAATTTGATATCTAAGGGACAGGATCATGTCCTGAGCCG
>CAYFES010000025.1:0-11311 GCA_964342225.1 uncultured Gammaproteobacteria bacterium | reverse complement strand
TACTTCAGGCTTTGTGTCTTCATCCTTAACAAGAATAGAGCTAATTTTTGATGTGCCTAAGTCTAAAATACAAATCATCTTTCTTTAATTGAGCTTTCAATTATTATTGTTATTAATTCTTGGTAGTTTATCCCTGATTTTTTTGCAGACAAAGGAAATAAGCTCTTCTCTGTAAAGCCAGGTACCGTATTGATCTCTAAAATGCCAAGATTATTTCCATCAGAAACAAAATCAACTCTTCCCCATACCCTGCAACCATGAGAAGAAAATGCTTTAATTGCAATATCCTTCAATTCTTCTTTTAAATCTCGGTCGTCTATATCAATTTTTTTTGTTTCTCCAGACTCATACTTAGCTTCATAATCATAAAAACCTCTATCTGGATCCGGCAATATTTTTAAAGGTTCTAACGCTCTTCCATTAAGTATGCTGACAGTATATTCAGAATGATTATATGCTCTCTCTATCAATACTTCTTCTGAAAAATTGCTGGCAATATTTATCGCATCCTGAAGACTTTCTTTATTTTTAATCTTAGAGATGCCGAGACTTGACCCATTACAATTAGGCTTAACAAAAAAGCCATCTTTATAGTTCAAAAAACTATTATCAGCATTAATTTTTTTATCTTTACTAGCAACAATAAATTCTGGAGTTGGCAGCTGATTATCTAGAAGAATTTTTTTTGAACGAATCTTATTCCAGCAATTTTCACATGATTTTTGATCTGATCCTGTAAAGGTTATCTCTTTTTCTGTTAGAATTTTTTGTATTTCGCCATCCTCTCCTCCAGCGCCATGAATTGCTATAAAAATAATAGAGTCTTTATTTATCTCATTAATTTTAAAATCATTTAAATCTACTAGAACAGCTGAAAATTTTTCTTTATCTATATGCTGATATATTGAATTTGCAGTAATTTCAGATATCTCATATTCATCTGAATTTCCCCCATAAAGAATGATGACTTCTTTCATTTATACATTGCCAAAAGAGAATTTGAAATATCAACTATATTACCGGCACCTTGTGTAATAAGAATCTCATTATTCTTTACTTCACTTTCAAGAATCTTAGAGATTTCTTTTAGATTCTTAGCAAAAAAAGCTTTATTACCTTTCTTAATTAAAGAATTAACAAAGTCATATGAACTTATTCCCTCAGTGTTTTGCTCTCCTGCAGAATAGATATCCAAAATAATTATCCTATCTAGTGAGTCAAGACAATCCACAAAATCATTAAAAAGTATTGAAGATCGTGAATATCTGTGGGGCTGAAAAATCATATTAATTTTTTTGTTTTTGTAAGACGATTTAATAGCTTCTACTGTAGCGCTAATTTCTGTTGGATGATGACCATAATCATCAAGCAACTTTATTTTTTTATCATTAATTTTTAAGTCTCCTTTAAATTCAAGCCTTCTTGACACTCCTCCAAATGATTTAAGAGAATCTCTTATTATTTTTGTTGCTATACCTGCTTCCTTTGCAACTATATAGGCAGCTGTAGCATTTAATGCATTATGGCGTCCTGCGATCTTTAATTGCAATCTAACTTCCTTGCCAACTGAATTTCTTACCAGCGTAAATTCCTGAAAACTGCTAGTTTGTTTCAAATCTTTTAAATAATAATCTGCTGATTTATTAAATCCATAGGATATTTTTGGCCTAGAAAGATCATTAAAAAGTTTCTCTCCCTTTTTTTCGTCTATACAAATTATGGCTGTGCCATAAAAAGGCAAATTTTCAAGAAACTGATGAAAAGTTTCATTAAGTTTCTCTATATTGTTTTCATAAAAATCTAAGTGGTCATTATCAACATTTGTTATAACGCTTATTTCTGGACTTAGATGCAAAAAAGATGCATCGCTCTCATCTGCTTCAACAATAAGATATTCACTAGAGCCAAGAATACTCTTATCTTCTTGACCTAATATTCTTCCACCGATTATATAAGTAGGATCAAGATTAGCTTTTATAAAGATGTTGGCGATAAGACTGGTAGTGGTTGTTTTCCCATGCGATCCAGCTACAGCTATACTTTGAAAACCACGCATTAGACTTGATAACATCTCTGCTCTAGCAATAATAGTTTTATTCAAGGATCTTGCACTGCGCATTTCTGGGTTAGATTCAGTAACTGCAGTGGAATAAACCACAACATCGGAGTCTCTAACATTTTTTTCATTATGGCCAATAAAAATTTTTGCTCCTAGATACTTAAGTCTCTCAGTGTTTTTATTCTCAACTAAATCACTACCAGAAACAGAGAATCCCTGATTTAAAAGCATTTCTGCTATTCCAACCATTCCAACTCCACCTATTCCAATAAAATGAATATTTTTAATTTTGCTTAATTTCATCTGCTATTTTCTTTGCTGCGTCAAAGTGTATACCTTTCTTAATTTTCTTACTTAATTCTCTTAGATCTAATGTATTAAATCTATTTAGTTCTGCTAAAAATTCTTCTTTATTAAATTCTCTTTCGTTAAAAACTAAAGCTCCGCCTCCTTTTGCTGCAAAAGTAGCATTATATTTCTGATGATCATCAATAGAATTTGGTAAAGGAAAAAATAATGCTGGCATTCCATAAGATTGCAATTCTGCTACTGTTGAAGCTCCAGATCTACAGATTACAAATTTTGTTTTAGTAAAAACTTCTGAAATATTGTCTATAAAATCAACGAATTCTATCTTGTTAGATGTGAAATTAATTTGATGATTGCCTTTCTGAAAAATAATTTTTTCTGAAATATCTGAATCTTCTAATATTTGAGGTAAATTTTCATTGAAAAACTTTGAGCCCTGACTGCCACCAATTATTAAAATATTTTCTTTGTCCCAGTTATCAGAATAACTCGATTCCCTTATATCTTTTCTTATTGGATTGCCAAAATTAAGTTCATTACTTAAGCCTAACTCGAAACTAGTAAATATTTTTTTAGCGAAATTTTTTGCGAAGCTATTTGATGTACCAAGAATAGAGTTCTGTTCATGAAGATATATACTTTTGAAAAAAATTTTTCCTATCACTAAACCAAGGGATGAAATATATCCACCCATAAGAAGCACTTTTTTTGGATTAAAGCTAATGAAAATAAAAGCGACTCTAAATAAATTGAAAATAAAGTTTACTGGCCATATTATTTTCTCAAATATACTCTTTCCCCTAAAGCCGCTTATATTGATATGAATAACTTTATAGCCTGTTTTTTGATAAATTTGTTTTTCTAGCTCTCTATTTGAAGCAAAGAAAATTACATCATCTTTCTTAAATTCTTCTGCTATTGATAGTGCTGGAAATATATGGCCTCCGGTGCCAGCAGCAAAAATTGCAATCTTCATTTAATGTTGTTCCTAAATTCCCAGCTAGCTCTTAATGTAATGGCTAAAGCTATAAAATTCATAATAACACTGCTACGCCCATAACTTATAAAAGGCAGTGCAAGTCCTTTTGTTGGTATTAAGCCTAAATTAACAAAAATGTTTAAAGAAGTTTGCATAAAAAATAGTAATGCAAAAAAAGATATTAAGAGGCTATTAAAAAAGAAGTTTTTCTTCATGGATCTGTCGGCAAGTCTGAATAACCTCCAAAGAATCATGAGATAACAAGCAAATAATATCGACATGCCAATTACTCCAGTCTCTTCAACAAAAATTGAAAATATAAAGTCAGTATGTGATTCAGGCAGGAAATAATATTTTTGCGTACTCTCTCCTATGCCCAAACCAGAAAAACCACCTTGAACTGAAGCAACTAAAGCATTTATTAATTGATAATCAGAATTTCTTACGTCATCCCAAGGATTAGAGAAACTTATAACTCTGCTCCATCTCTCTTCATTGAAATATGCAATCAAGATAACAGTAGATAGAAAGACTAGAAATAATAAAAGAAGTTGATTAAATTTTGCTCCTCCTATGAACAAAATTATTATTCCAATTGCAAATATAACTACAGTGGCACCAAGATCCATTTCAAGGAGAAGCAATATGCTTATAATTGATGTCAAAATTAGTGGCTTAATAAATCCCCACCAGGAATTTTCTAATTGCTCTTTTCTTCTTAAACAATAACCACAGAGATAAATAGGAACAAATATTTTTGCAATTTCTGAAGGCTGTATATTGAAACCTATATTAATCCATCTCAAGCTACCATTTTTTTCAACACCAATTCCAGGAATAAACACTAAAGTAAGTAAAAAAGCTGAGAATAATATAAGCAGAAGTCCATTCTCCTTATAAAAGGATATAGGTATAAATAAAAATATAGATCCTGCCAACAAACCTATAGATAGAGCTATTAATTGTCTTTGCAAATAAAAATACTGATTGCCAAAATCAGTATCAGCTACAACACTCGAAGATGAATATATAAAAACAATACTTATAGCGGTTAATATCGCAAATGGTATTAATAAAGATTGATCTAAAAGACTCTCTTTTTTATTCACCAAAATATTCTAATACTTTATTTTTAAAGTGTTGGCCTCTCTCACTAAAATTCTTAAAATCCTTTCCGCTAGGATTACCAGGTGAAAATAAAATTTTTGAGGAGTCGTTTAAGTTTCTTAAGTCTCCTAAAACTTCATCAAGAGTAGCAAAATCTTTAATGTTGTGATGTTTCACTATTTTTACAAGATTTTTCCTATGCTTACCAAAAATATAAACTCTATTTGGTCCTTTAATATTTATTTCACTTAAACATTCTTTATCAGGATCTCCACACATGATTAATACTCCTGAAAATTTCAACTTAGATAATGCATGTCTTAGTGAAGATGAATTTGTTGATTTAGAATCATCTATGAATCTTCCTGAAAATTCTTCAAGCCTATGAGGAAGGAGAGAGAATCTTAGATTCTCATAGCTTGAATTAGGTTCTAGATCTTGTGCAATTCTCGTAGCGATGTTTTCATAATCATGACCTTCACAGAAGATAGTTTTTATCTGATCTCTGCATATTTTAAGTTTTGCTTCCTTATACTTCTGGAAAGTTCCATGAAATTTAATATGATCAGGCTCTATATTGGTAATAACAGACAAATCAAATAAGTTATTTTCCATCTTATCTAACTGATAGCTTGAAACCTCAATAACACTATATTTATTCTGATGATTAAGATTCTCTAATACTGGGTTGCCAATATTTCCTAGAGCTATAGCTGAACTTGAATGATTTAAAGCTTGTTCCAAGAGATGCACCAAGGTGCTTTTTCCATTTGTACCAGTAATTCCTATCTTAAAAGAATTATGCTCTAAGAAAAAAATATCCAGATCACTTTTAAAATTTAAATTAGAGATCTCTTCTTTGGTCAAATAATTTTCGAGTTTTACTCCTGGCGAAATATAAATGTCCTGATAATCTTTTAAATCACTAAAAGAAGGGCTTATATTTTTCTCTTGATGAATTTCTGATAATTTACTCTTGTCATCATCATAAATATCAAAGCTTATATTCTTATTCTCTAAATAATTTTCGAAAGATTTTCCTGTTTGTCCATAACCAAAGATTAATGATTTCATTATCTAATCTTCAGTAAAGATAGGCCGATTAAAACAAAAATAAAGGTTAAGATCCAAAACCTAACAATTATTTTAGGCTCTTTCCATCCCATAAGTTCAAAATGATGATGAATTGGAGCCATTCTAAAAATTCTCTTCTTTCTTAGCTTAAAAGAAGTGACCTGCAAGATAACGCTCATTGCTTCCATTATGAAAACCATTGCCATTACAGCAAAGACTATTTCATGTCTTACGATTATTGCAACAAGAGCTATAAATGCTCCCATTGAAAGAGATCCAACATCGCCCATGAATATTTGAGCAGGATAAGTATTGAACCAAAGAAAGCCTATTCCAGCTCCAATCATTGCGCCACATAGGACTAATAATTCTCCAGTGCCAACTATATGCGGAATATAAAGATAATCAGCTGCTATTATATTTCCAGAAGCCCATGCAATTATACCGAGTGCCGCTGTTATTATTATTACTGGCAAAATAGCAAGGCCATCCAAACCATCAGTTAAATTGACTGCATTAGAACTTCCAATAATTATAAAAATAGAGATAAAAATAAACCAAATTCCAAAATCTAAGACGACATCTTTAAAAAAAGGCACTATATAAGATGTCTCCATTTTATTTTCAGCTGTAGTATAGAGCACCACTGATATTATGCATGCACAGATAAATTGCCAAAAAATTTTAGATTTTCCAGACATGCCTTCTTGATTTTTTTGTTTGACTTTATTGTAATCATCAACAAAACCTATTAGACCAAACATAAATAAGCAAAAAATAGATATTAAGAGATATTTATTCGTTAAGTCTCCCCAAAGAAAGCCAGATAAAATCACACTACCAATTATTAATAAACCTCCCATTGTTGGAGTCCCATCCTTAAGCTTATGGCTGTCTGGGCCACGATCACCAATCGATTGTTGGAATTGAAGGGATCTAATTCTCTCAATAAAAGTATTCCCAAGAAAAAGAACCATCATCAACCCAGTAAGAGTTGAAAGGACAGTCCTAGTTGTTAGATAGGAAAATAAATTTAAAAAGTTAGATTTTTCTGGAAGAAAATTTAGTAAAAAATCAATCATCTATTATCAAATTTAAATATTGCTCCATTTTACTAGACCTTGAGCCTTTAAAATATAGATTTTCTCCTGCATCTAATTTTTTAACTAAAGTTTCTTTTGGAAAATCCTCTAAACCATTAAAATGTTTAACATTTGATGTCTCTAATTGTTTGATTGCTTCTTTAAATAAGCTTCCTGTTACAAAAATTTCATATTCTTTAAGATTTATGAGTACATCAATATGAATATTGAGTTCGTCTTTACCAAGTTCAGCCATGTCTCCTAGAATTAAAGTAGTTTTATCTGGATTTTCCATAGCGACAGTCTCATAAATAGTTTTTGGATGTGCATTATAAGTTTGATCAATTATTTCGCCATTAAATTTACTGATCCTATTGCCTCTGCCTTTTGTAGGCGCAAATGAATCATAGTTTAGTGAATCAGTAATACCTAGAATGCTCATAGTCGTATCTATTATTTTCTGGTTATGTAGCTGAAAATTTGCTTCCGATATTTCTCTTCCATCAACAAAATTATCTTTATTGATTAAGCAATCTTTAAGCTTAAGTTTTGTATTTGTAATACTTTCTAGATCTCCAAAAGACTCTAGGTGATTGCTTGCTATGCTAGTTACTATAAAAATATCGCAGAATAAATTCTGGGAGATTAAATCAAAATCATTCTTTTTTCTTGCGCCACATTCAACAACCAAGAATTTTGTATTTGTTGGCATGCTTAAGATTGTGAATGGTATTCCAAATTCATTATTTTCATTTTCTTTACTGCAATGACATTGATCTCCTAGATGATGCTTCAGCATGTCCTTAATAGTCGTTTTCCCATAACTTCCTGTAATAAAAATAATTTTTGGTCTTACGCTATCTAAATTTTTCTTAGCTAGCTTCAACAAACATTCATAAACATTTTTAACATTTAAGGTTAAGCCATTTAAACTCTTTTCTGTGATTGTGGCAGCGCCATTATTTAAAGCTGATTCAGTAAAATCTTCTCCATTAAATTTTTGACCTTTTAGCGGTATGAATAGATCGTTACTCTTAGAGTGTCTTGAATCAAATTTTATAGATGTAATATCGCAGTCTATTTCTGGGCTAGCTACTCCTAGTGCATCTGCATAATCACTTAATTTTTTTAGCCCTTCTACTTTATACATTTTAAAATCTCTTCATAATCTGAAAATGGTTTCTTCTCATTTCCTATTATCTGATATTCTTCATGACCTTTTCCTGTTATCAGAAGAATTTCATCTTTATTTAATTCGCTAATTGCCATGCTGATTGCTTCTGCTCTATCAGATTCAATAATTACTTTATCTTTATCGCTTATTCCTGTCGCAATCATCTCTATAATTTCTTCGGGTTTCTCAAATCTTGGATTATCAGATGTAATGTAAACCTTTTTTGCATATTTTTGAGCGACATTTCCCATTAACTCTCTTTTACCTTGATCTCTATCCCCTCCAGCACCAAAAACTAATTTTAATCCTTTATGGTTTTTTTTCTTGAGTTCAGAGCAAACTGCTTCAAGAGCATCTGGTGTGTGAGCAAAATCAATAAATATATTTTCATTAGAAATTTTTTGAAGTCTTCCGCTAGGCAGTGTCATTTCTTCTACAGCAGAGAAGAATCCTGTGCAATTTGAAGTTACTGAATGATAGTAAGGTAATGAAAGCAGCAAATTATAGATATTGTATTCTGCATGCAGCTTAGGGCTTGAATTAAATTGGCCCCATGGTGTTTTTGTTAAAAAATTTATTCTGCCATCTTGATGAAATTCTTTTATTTCAAAGTAAATATCAGCCTTCTTATTTTTGCTAGAAACTGAGTATATCTTTTCACCCTTAAATACGTTTTCTATATTTGAAAAATGCTTTTCATCTAGATTGTAAGATAGAGTTTTTAAACTGCTTTTTTCAGCTAATTTTAATTTTGACGCTAAGTACTCATCAAAATTTTTATGATAATCAAGATGATCTCTTGAGATATTGGTTAATGCTGCATGCTCAACAGCCAAACCTTTAAGTCTATTCTGATCCAGGCCTATTGATGATGCTTCTATAAAGATATTCTTAATATTATTTTCTAAACATTTGCGCATTACTGATCTTACGAATAATGGCTCCTCTGTTGTTAAACTATTGCTAAAATATTTGTTACCATTCAAATATGTTCCAAGAGTGCCTATTGTAGAATTAGGGATGGAATTAAAAGAAAAGGCCTGACTAAGCAGCTCTATTGTTGTACTTTTTCCATTTGTTCCAGTTACAAAAAAATTTTTGAAAGCTGACTGTTGTATATCATAGATTTCATCAACCCATCTAAGATAATTTTCTTCAAGATTGTCTATTTTTAAGATTTTCAAATCATCATTTTGTTTAAACTTGCTGTCTATTAAAATTAAAGAAAGTTTATTGATATCTTCTTGACTCAGATATTTAATTCCATTGTTTAATGAAATAAAAATATCGTCATCTTTTATATATTTTGAATGAGAAACAAAATTTCTCTTTTCAAAATTCATATTATCTAAAGGATTAATCATAGACGTTTCAACCTTTTCAGAAATTGAGACATTTTTGCAACAACAGGAGCTGCAACATCTGCGCCAAAATAGTTATTAGGATCTGGTTCATCAATGGTAACAACCATTATAAATTTAGGGTCTTCATATGGAAAAATAGATGCGAAGCTAGATAAGTATCTACCATCCTTTGCTCGACCAAATCCTTCAATATATTTTTCAGCTGTTCCTGTTTTACCTGCCAAGCTTACTGATTCATTTTTTAGATTCTTCGCCGTTCCATTGAGAACAACTTCTCTTAAAGCATCGAGAATAAAGATTGCAATATCTTCATCTAAGATTTTTTTTCTTATTACTTCTTCACCAAATTTAATTTTTGGCTCAATCATATAGCCTTTATTTGCAAATACACTATAAGCTCTTGCAATCTGCAAAGAATTGGCTTGCATGCTGTATCCATAACTTAAAGCAGCTTTATCAATTTCAGAAAATTTAGATCTATCTAAAATCAAACCTGGATAACTAGTTGTCCAATCCATGTTTAGATATTCTCCAAAACCAAATTTTTTAAAATTTTCTTTTAACTGCTGATCTGAAAATTTAATAGCAATCATTGATGTGCCAACTTGCGAAGAATTAAAAATTACTTCTTCAGGATATATCTTTCCAAAATTTTTACCTCCAGCTTCACACCTCTTGTATTTAGAAAGTGTTATGCATCCATTAGTGTTTAACTCGGTCTGTTTATCTATTAGATTGAAATGTAATGCTCCTGCCACTGTAAATGGTTTTATCAATGATCCTGGTTCATAAAAATCATCAATTAATCTATTTTTCTCGATTATTCTTGAAGGATCATTAGGATTAAATGTTGGATAGCTTGCCATAGCCAAAATATCACCAGACTTAGCATCCATTATTAATGCATAACCTCCTTTTGCATCATTTGAAGATATTGCAGCTTTCAATTCATCAAATAATTTATATTGAAGGGTTACATCTAATGTGAGCTTTAAACTCTTTTTATTATTAGCTAGATCGAAGCTATTTAAGTCACCGAAAGTTTTTTCTCCTCGTCTATTGCGTATGAAAGATTGAGATGATTGACTCTTTGAAATTTGATTTTCAAAAACTCTTTCGGCACCTTCTAAGCCACCATCAGTGCCTGAAAATCCTATTACTGTACTTGTAATAGAGCCATAAGGATAATATCTTCTTGATCTAGGCTCTTGAATTGGAGTGCATTCACATGCAATCCTAGCTTTTTTTAAGAAATTTATATTAATTTCATTCTCAAACCAAAGTCTTCTATTAGAATTTAGAAAGACAGGAATACCTTCTGCTTCTGCAAGCTTAAATACTATTTCCTTTTGTGTTTGATTGCTAAAAAGCAATGTTGGTCTGACTATATCTAAAGCTAATTGATTATCGTTTCTATCAACAATCTTACCCCTTGGCAAAAAATTTATTTCTGTAACTGTGCTTTGATTTATACTGTAAGAAATAAAACGGTCTCTATCTTTACTAAGCTCGTAATACCTTAAGATTGGCAATAATAATAAAATCAAAAAGATCAAAAAAATAAATCTGAGTTTTATCATTAGTCCACACTTTCAGGTTCTTTCATTCCCAAATCTATAGCTCTTTCATATATAAAAGGCGATGATTTTATTAAAGATATTTCAAGGTTTAGTTTTGTCTTCTGATTATCTAAAGATGAAATTTTTTGTTGGACTTTGTCTAAATACTCAAAATTTCTTTTATATTCAAAAACAAGATTTACTTTTACTAGAGAGACAAAAGTCACTAAAACCAAAAGAATCAATAAAACAATATCTAAAAACTTCATAATTTTTCAATCACTCTCATTTTTGCACTTCTTGATCTTATATTTATTTTAACTTCATCTTCAGAAGGATATATAAGCTTATGAGTTTTAAACAAAGGATTTTTTTCTTCTTCAATTATAGGTATTTGTTTTTCATGGAGATTTATTTTTTTCTTGAAGGCATTTTTTACGAGCCTATCTTCTAGTGAATGAAACGAAATGACGACGATTCTTCCGCCTTTATTAATTTTTTTCTTGAGTGTTTCAAGACATTGTTCAAGATTAAACATCTCATCATTTACAGCCATTCTAAAAGCCTGAAAAGATTTTGTTGCTGCATGTTTTTTGGTTTTTAT
>CAYFES010000024.1:0-11474 GCA_964342225.1 uncultured Gammaproteobacteria bacterium | reverse complement strand
GCTATAGAAATATTGAGAAAAGAAGCAAAGCTTATCCATAATAAATAAGGCAAATACATAACAAAGCTAAGCCAAGCACCCTGCCCTTTTAATTTCATCAGAATCACAAGGTTTACTCCAATTAAAGCCAGTATGTCGATAAAAGCTATCTCAGGCTGTTGATGAGCAAAGAAAAGCCAGCTCCAAGCACTATTTAAGACTAATTGAAGGATATACCACTTATATATCAATTTAGCGTGTAAAAAGCTCACTATAGCCATCAAAGTATAGAGAATGGGCCACACTATACCGAAGAGATAATTGGGTGGATTTAATGAGGATTTATTCAGACTTTCGTACCAGGACCAATCTGTATAGTAAGTTGATAGACCACCAAGCCAAGCTGCAAGAAAAGTTAGCACTGGTAGAGAGATTTTTAGAATTAATTCTTTATTCATTAATCAGACCATTCATATCGTATTGTTTTACGAAATTCCAAATAACTGAAGCAGCATGTATATCAGCTTCAGGCATACTAGGCCAAGTATGGCCAAAATTTGACAAAACCCATGATTGAACAGAAACATCATTAAGACATTCTTCATGTATCTCCACACTACCGGCGTAACCATCACCATTTGAATCAATAAGATCACCAATTGCCATGATTGAGCAGTCATTGTAATTTTTCCAATATTCAATTACTTCTGGTATTGGTCTAGATACAGAGTTTCCATAATATGGCACCACTCCATCATCAAGACCATGAATCTGCAAAATTGGAGTTGGGTGTATAGGGTTACAGGAATTGTAAGTTTGAGGAGTCATAGATCCTGTTACTGAAGCTATAGCAGCGACCTTTGAGCTTAAATTACAAACAAGGTGATAACTCATAAACCCTCCATTAGACATGCCGGTTGAATAAACTCGATCTAAATTGATATTGAAATTAGCGCCAGTCCAATCAATAAGACTTTCTATAAAATCGACGTCATCTGTTGTGCTGCTCGTAGTCCACCCTCCTACGTTCCAATGTGTTTGTCCCGTAGAAGGAAGAATAGATCCTTGGGGATAAATCACGATAAAACCTTCCTCATCAGCAATGGTTCTAAATCCTGTATAACCTAGATTCCAAATTGCACGACTGGTATAACCATGAAGACTAAAAAGCAGAGGAACAGGATCTCCATTCTCTGAATAACTGTTTGGGATATATATGTAGAGCTCCCTGCTTAAACCCTTTCTTGTCATTGTGCAATAGTAGGTATTCTGCGCACTTAAAGCACAATCTGGTGGTGTGCTTGTTGGTGGTGTTGGTGGTGGTGTTGGTGGTGGTTCTGGAGTTGAGCTGCCCCCTCCTCCTCCGCATGATGCTAAAACAATAACACTTATTACTAGACAAAAACCTCTAAAAAAATTACGCATTTATATAACCTATCATAACGGCAAATAGACAACTGTATTTGTAGATAAAATCATTATGAAAATCAAACAAGTAACTATAGGACCTAAATATGCACGGCCAGTCATTTGAAAATAGATTCTATTGAAATAAGGCAGAATAAACATCATCGGCACGATACCAAAAAGCAGGTTTACGCTTAACCAATTTGTTGTCCAGTAAACTGTTCCTGTGCTTGCAAAAACTGCATATTGAATAACTATGATCAGCATTAATCCAAATGAATTAGCAAAACCTCCAATCAGTCTTGAAAGCCATTCAGGCTGATCTTTAAAACGCATAGCTCCATTCACTCTAAGAGAGTTAGAAAAGAAGAACACAAAAAAGAAAGGCGCATACATTGCCAATACGAGAAGCATTTCAGGCTGAAAGACTCTGACCCCAATAAACCAAAATCGATAATCTACATGAAAAAGAAAATAAATAACATAAAGAATCAGGTAATAAGAAAAGAAAGTTAAGAGCCCCACAAGAAGAGTTTTATATAAATCAACCGAACTTATATTCAAGCCCCAAGATTCAGTCTTCACTCCATGATTCTTACCAAATAAATAATAAGTAGAGAAAAACAATATAAAGCCTACTGTGCCATTTAAAACAGCCCATAACATTACTGGATTATTCATTCTTTGAGGGAAGAACCAGGTTAAATTTCTAGTGGCAGCATCAGAGAACCAGACTTTAGCAATATCTACCATGGGTATAAAAGTGATACATGCTATGCCTGCACCAATAAAAAATACTGACCAAAAAATGATTTTGCTTTTTTGTGTTTGAGGCGGCAAAGGTTTAGGGACTTTTTTTACTATATTTTTAAAATAATTCAAACCTAAGATTGCTTTACTAATAGGTATTAACATTAATAAAGAAACGATCATATTTATTAAAGTTAGCAATTCCTTCCATTGCCAGATTTGGTCGTAAGGATCTAATTTAATTGGAGAGTCAAAAACTTTATCAAAATAACTTAATTGATTGGCATTAGCTTCTCTGTTGTAGGGTTGAAATGGATGCAACAATGCTTCATTGAAAACAACTCTTAGAGTGTTATTTTCAATATCACCATAATATTTACCTAGCTCAACTTCACTAATTTGATCTTTTGATTCTAGACCACTATTAACAGCTCTTATCGATTCTGGAGCAATTCTCATATCTGAAGCATCCCAACCTGCTAATTCATTTCTAAAAGCACCTTCATCGTAGAGAGCGTAACTAACACCCATATTAGATTTAGCCGGTTTTAGAATGTCTTCTTTTAAAGTTAAGACATAACCAGAAATATAAATTGAATGCAGCTTACTAACAGTATTTTCTTTTGCTGCTTGTTTTCCAAAGTAATTTGCTCCTCTTATAGCAGCATTACCTCCCATTGAGTGCCCTGTCGTGCCTAATAGATTTTTATTAACGTAATCAAAGTCTTCAGAATCATGAACATGTTCAATTAGAGCAAACATTCCATATCCTTGGGTTGTGGCAGCTATTCTGCTTGAAGAAGAACTGGATAATCCTTGTGCATAAGGATCAATAAGAGCCACTACATGCCCTCTTCTAGATAGTTCTATCGCTATATTAGAAAGAGCTTCTTTTGATCTTTGAAATCCAGGAATAATGGCAATAAAGGGAGCTTTAGATTCTTGGCTAGCTGTTTCAGGTTTGTAGAGGTCGTAATAGATATATTGGCCATTACCAGTATCAAGTCTCTCTAAACTTATATCAGTTTTATTAAAATTATTTTGTATTAAAGACGCAAAAAAACTACTAATAAAAAGAACAACCAGACAGTAATGTAATTTCATTTAAATACTATAAATGAAAACTCCGACCTCAAAAGAGGTCGGAGTAAAATTAAAGTAGATTAATTGTGAGCTCGCCAGCCTACCCAAGTAGATGGTTTATCACATGAAAAGTGATCCCATCTTGCTCTTTCAGCTTCTGAACCATAGGTTTTATCCCAGAAAATATCGATGCTTTCACCTCTAGCAATTAATCCTGGCGAAGACTGACTAAACCAAAAATCTGGCCCTTCTCCTCTATCGCTACCATAGCCTGGATAAATATATCTATATGCAGCATCAGCTCCATTTGCATAATGTTCCATAGCTACTTTTGCTTGCAATTCTCTCATAAGCTGAGGGTCTGCTCCTTCTTTGTAATTACATGGCCAATAATCAACAGTAAAGAAATCACTTGGCTCATCCGTTGATGAAGGTCCCACTCTTTGAAATGCCGTCGAGGCGTTTTCACATTCCATAGGACTTTCTGGAAACATCTTGTCTTGATCGATGGCATTCCATGTAGCAACAAGATATTCACCCATGGCTTTCATATTTGGTGCATGAGTAATAAACATCATGTCTGCGCCACCTCTCATCTCCTCATTTGTATAAAAAGGAAATAACATAACCGTACTTACTTCATCGTCAAGGCTTTCAGCAAGCTCTCTATATGCTGTTATATGCTTCTCAAACATACGTTCAGCTTGAGCATCACTTAAGCCATCTTTCACGCTGCAATACTGGTATTGAGCATATACATCTTGATACATTTCAGTATGGTCATCAGACCATACAAAAGTACTTAATAATATTAGTAATAAAATTCTCATTTTCTCTCCTATTAATCTGCGAATGTATTGTAGAGCCACTCAACTCTGTAGGTTGATTGAGAGCCACAGTTTGCGTTTGCTCTAAATTCATCCCAGTAACCTTTTTCGTTCATCATATCCCTATATTCAGGATAGCTAGCAACAATATCACTTCTCTTTTTAGCGCTGTAATAATGGCGCATGATAACGAAGTCATAATTTGTATCAGGGCTAGCACCTCTATATGGCATCAAATAATGCACGCCATACCCTGCTCTATTACCCATTTCCATTTCACTTGCTTCCACTCTGGCATTAAGATCCAAAAGCTTTTCCATGGTACCACCAGTTACAAAACTACATCTTTGAAAATCAACAAATTTAAATCTGTCTCTTTCATCTTGAGGTATTCTGATTCCACGAGCTCTAACTCCTCTCATAGAGATGCTTCTTTTAGTTTCGACAGCTTGACCATCAAATTCACTATTTTCAGCTGCCCAAGCAGGGTATTCGTTCATATATGCTCCCCACTCTTTATATTGCTCTTGACCATCTGGCCAATAACCATATTCGATGATGTCGTATTTTCTCTCGCCAGACCAGATTGGTACAAATAAAGATCTGCCATATTGAAGACCTTTTTCCTCAAGAAATTTTTTGTATTCCATATTCTGAGCTTTAACGTCTTCGTATGATTTACCTTCTTGTATATCCCCAAAGAAGAACTCTGCTCTATATGTATATTGTTCTGAAGTTTCAGCAACTATACCAAAAGAAAGAACACTAAATAAAAAAATATATATAAATCTCATTTTTTCTCCTATTCAACAAATACTGTATGATTTTTACCTTCATCCACTACTCTTATTACTAGTAGGTCTGTACATGCATCTCCAAGATCTGGTGCATCTGCTTCACCTCCATGCACCCAATCAGTTCTTTCAAACCAATATTCACCTGTGGTGTAGTTTTTCCATTCTCCAGTAGATTTAGATTGAGATACGCCATCAAGTACGTAAACTAATGTACCAGCTGCAGGATGAAAATGTTTAGGTGTAGTACCAGCAGAACAAGTTGAACGTTTTTCAACATAAAGTTCCATCCCGCCATCTAAATTGAATACTTCAGATGATAATAAACCTTCAAATGTAGGTTGCTCATGATCATCAGCTGAAAGTGTAAACGAAGTAAGAAATATCATTAATAATAGTCTCATTTATCCTCCTATAAAGTTTTTCTATTTATTGTTTAACAATTAATGAGAATGATTCTCATTAAAAAAATATAACATAGTATCAATGATTCACCATCCAATTTTCTAATTAAACATAAATTGTCACAGAAATGTAATAAAAGAAAACATAAAAAAGGGGCAATAAAGCCCCTTTTAAAAATTTAGGTTTATTTAATTACCAGCCACAACTTCTGCCTTGATTTTGTTCATCAAGCCATTCTTTTAGTGGCGCATAATAATTAAGCATGGAAGTACCATTTAGTTCTCTTGTGCCTATGATATTTTCTAAAGCATCTTGCCATGGTTTGCTTTGACCTAAACTGAGCATAGCTCTTAAGCTATCTCCCGCAACTTCATTATTGTAAATAGAGCATTCATGTAGCGGTCCATCAAAACCAATTTGTTCACATAGAGATTCATGGAATTGGTATTGCAGTATACGGGCCAAGTAATACCTTGTATAAGGTGTATTGCCTGGAACATGATATTTTGCTCCGGGATCAAAGGCATCAGCGGGCCTATCATTTGGAGCTTTCACCCCTTGGTATTTTTCTCTAAGTTCCCACCAATAATCGTTAAGCTCATCTTCGGATAGCTCACCATTAAATACAGCCATTCTCCATTTATCTAACATTAGTGTCCAAGGTGTAGCAACCACACTATCAAGTGCTTTTTTCATCAAGAACGCTACTTCATTCTGTTTGGCAGATTCTGCCTCTTCAGATGTTGCAAACCCAATCTGTTCTAAATAATTAGGTGTAATAGATAAAGTTAATAAATCTCCCACTGCTTCATGGAACCCGTCATTTGCTCCACGTTGAAATACAACTGGTTGATCTTTGTAAGCTTGATAGTAAAAAATGTGCCCAAGTTCATGGTGTATGGTTGAAAAATCTTCTTCATTTTTATCAATACACATTTTTATTCTGAGATCTTGATTTGCAGAATCAATGTCCCATGCACTAGCATGACAAACCACTCCACGATCTACTGGCTTAATAAATAATGATCTTTCCCAAAAAGTATCTGACAAAGGTTCAAATCCTAGACTTAAGAAAAAGTCTTCTGATATCTCAACCATTTCTATTTCACTTAAGCCTTTATCTTCAATAACCTTAGTAATATTAATTGGTTTTCCAGCAGCTTCTTCTTGATATGCAATGTCATAAATATTTGCCCATGATTGTGCCCACATATTTCCAAGAATATGTGCTGGAATTGAGCCCTCATTCTTAACAACTTCATCACCATAAAATTCATTTAATTCAGCTCTTACATGACACTGCAGAGCTTCATATAGCGGTTTTAAATCCTCATAAACTTTATCAACTGTTTCTGAGAATTCACTTGCAGGCATATCGTATTGACTGAACCATAAATCAGACAAACCTTCAAAACCTAGATCTTGTGCTCCTTGATTACCTATATCAACCATTCTTAAATATTTAGCTTTCATAGGCTTACCAATTTCTCTCCATCCGCTCCAAGCTTTTAGCAATTCATTAGGGTCTCTTGAATTATCAATAATGTTTTCAAAAGCCTCCAAGTCATAACAGTCATCTTCAGCAAAACAATGAGAACCACTACCATACATAGATTCAAGTTCAGTCATTATTGATGCCATTTCACCAGCAAGCTGATCGTCTAAAGGTGGCGGCATAACAAAACCATTCTTAATGATATTCAATGCTCTTCTGTCAGCCGGGTCTAATTCTAATTCATCAAAAGATGATGCAATTCTAGCTTGCTCTAATGCTTCTAATGTTCCTCTCTTGCTAAAGTCAGCTGCAACTTTCTGTGAGTCATAAGTAATAAAGTTTGATTGAATCCAATACGCAGATGAGTATACAGGCCCTTCCGTTTTTGCCTTCTCTTCAACTTCAGCTAGAAATTGTTTAGCGTCTTCTTCAGTTACGGTGTCTGCTCCATTTGAGCAGCTTAAAATAAGTAGTAAAGATAAAATTATTGTTAGATATTTCGACATGAAAAAATTATATCACAATGAAAATTGCGAAATATGATTACTACTTTATAGTTATAGGATGAGTTCTTTAAGCTTATTTCTACACATGGGAATTCTTATGGCTTTATTTCTTGTTTTTAAAGAAAAGGATAGAAGCAGAAAGAATCTATTCCTAGTAGTGGCAGTCATGCTTTTTGGATTAACTTTTTTTATTAAGTGATAGGAGTACAAATGAAAAACATATTAATGATAATGGCTTTAATAAGTATTAGCGCATGCACGTATGCAGATGCTGATGAATGGCCAGATAAAGAATGCAATGAGTACAGTGCATACATTGGTTTCTTAGCAGGAGCATCTGGTGCTGCTATGGAAGAAGCTAGTAAAGCAAATGAAGCAGGTGACAAAGCATTAGCTGAAGAAAAGTTCATGGCAAGTCATATGCTTGCTGAACAGGCCGCCAATCACACTAAAGTATTTAATACTTTTTGCGATTAAGGCCAGAAAAATAGCTATTTATAGCTATTTAAAGCATTTTTTAAGCAATAAATGGCAAAAATATCGATATTGCTATATCTATGTGGCTCGTTCTGCCATATAGTTGAAAACATTATAAGGAGGCCAGATGCAAAAAGGAGTCGTAAAGTTCTTTAACAATTCAAAAGGTTACGGTTTTATTGCACCTGAAGACGGTTCTAAAGATGTATTCGTACACATTAGTGCACTTCAAAAAAGTGGACTAGAAAGTCTAGATGAGAATGACAATGTTGAATTCTCAACTGAAGAATACAATGGAAGAATTGGCGTAGGTGAGATAAAACTAGTCTAGATTACTTTCTAACACATTGAGAATTATCTAAATAGCAGATATAAGAAGTTGAGCTGTCATTTGCTGGCAGGTCAGGTAGTGTGCTGTCGTCGCAATTAGCTTCTTCTGCTTTAATGAAATCGTATTCATCTTGATCAAAATAAATATTATTTAGATGTTTTACTTCTACCCATTTTTTTAGGTAGGTGCAATGATAGCCACTATTATTTGGCATCCAGTCTGTTGGGTCTGAGCTGCCTTTAGATTGATTTGAGCTTGCACCCACAGCTAAAAATTCATGAGATGTTTCAGGCAAAGTTCCAGGGAATTTATCGCCTGTATTTGCAAAGTATCTTTTTTCCGTTGATGTCCAAGCATAAGCTCCACTATTGTGAGCTTCAAATAAGGCAACAACATGATCTATTTGTACATCAGAGGCGCTGTAATAATAAGTGTCATCATAAGGGTCATACCACTTGCCCGTAAGAATCAGGCAGCCATCATCCCTATAGACCAAAGGATTTGATACATCATCATCAACGTGTTGTGCTATTAAAACTTCATGTCTATTTGATAGGCAATCATTATCAGTATCATCCCAGGTTGGGTATTGTGCATCTCTATCATATTCATCAGCAGTAACAGTTCCTATATACACTTCTTTATCAAATAATGTTGATGGTGTAGGTGCTGGCGTTGGAGCTGGTGTAGGTGCTGGCGTTGGAGCTGGTGTAGGTGCTGGTTCAGGCTCTGATGAAGAGCCCCCTCCTCCACAAGAAGCTACAAAAATAATGGCAAAAAGTACTGCAAATATTTTTTTAACTTTCATTTAGATTATTTTACTTGATGAGAAGAAAAAGACTACTTAATGAAATAAATTTTATGCATAGTATTTGAAAACATTTACAATATGCTCATGGATGGACTTTACGTATTATTAGGAAGTTTAGTGTTTTTTACTATCTATATTTTTCTTGAAGCAAGACCAAAAGGAATCTCTATTAAAAATCTATTTAAGAAGGATAAAGAATAGGTTTGGCTAAAGTACACTTTCATTATTCAACTATGAATGCAGGGAAATCAACCTCCCTCTTGCAATCAAACCATAACTACGAAGTACGAGGATTAAAAACTTACCTTTTTACACCTAAGGCAGATGCAGATATGTATCAAGGCGCTATACACTCACGACTAGGTCTAGAAAAAAAAGCTAATATATTTGAAGAGTCCTTTGAATTTGATAAGTATTTTCTTGATAAAAAAGACGAAAAGATAGCTTGTATATTGGTTGATGAAGCTCAATTTTTGACAAGCAAACAAGTAAAAGAATTATGTTTAGTATGCGACAAATTAAATATACCTATCATGTGTTATGGCATTAGAACAGACTTCAGAGGCGATCTATTTTCAGGCAGTGCAGCCTTACTGGCATATGCCGACACTTTAGTTGAATTAAAGACTATCTGTGAATATGAAGGTTGTGCGCGAAAAGCGACAATGATAGCTAGATATACAGATGGCAAAATAGTCACAGAGGGTCAACAGATTGATATTGGTGGTGACAAATATAAGGTTTTTTGCAGAAAACACTATAGAAAATTAACTAATCTTATCTAAACAAATAAACCGGCGACTAATCCAGTTAGACATGAAGCTAAGGTAGCTCCTACTAAAGCTTTACCAGACACTTGTATTAGATCTGGTATTCTTTCAGGCGCCATAGATCCAATTCCAGATATCAATATTCCAACACTTGAAAAGTTAGCAAAACCACAGAGAGCATAAAGAACGATTACCTTTGTTCTGTCTGAAAATAATGCTGGATCTAGACTTCCTAATTGTATGTAAGCAACAAATTCGTTAGTAGCAATTTTTATTCCAAGGAGTTCAGCAGCACCGGAGACTTCTGACCAAGGAACACCCATTAACCAGCTAATAGGAGTGAAGATGTAACCAAGTATCTTCTGTAAAGATAGATCTGTAGATAGCAAACCAAGAATTCCATCTACTATTGATACAAGAGCTAAAACTGAGATTAGAATAGCAGCAACATTTACAGCTATGCTTAAACCATCTTTTGTGCCTTTAGTAATAGCATCCATAGATCCTGAATATATTTTTTCTTCTTTTATGTCCTCTATTTGATGTGTAATCTCTTCAGATGGATACATTATTTCGGCATACATTATTGCTCCTGGTACCGATAAGATTGAAGCTGTTAAGAAGTGCTGTACTGTATTTATGCCTTCAAATTGATCAACTAATACCTCAGATAAGGCAATCATTATCGATCCTGAAATTGTAGCCATTCCAGCTGTCATTAAAATTAAAAGCTCTTTTTTGCTCATTTTTGATAAATAAGGCCTTACAAATAATGGAGCTTCTACTTGGCCAACAAAAATATTAGCTGCTGCTCCAAAAGATATTGGCCCACCCAATCCAAAGAGTTTTTCGCAAACGTAAGAGAAACCTTTAATTACTAACGGTAATATTCTCCAATGCCACAATAAAGCACTTATGCTTGCCATTACGATTATTAATGGAAGAACATTCAAAGCAAAAACAAAGGGATTATTCTCAAATAAACTTCCGAATACAAACGTAGTGCCTTCAGCAGTCGCAGACGATAATTTTGTAACACCTGCACTAATTACTTCAAAGAAACCAGCAACATAGGGGTTAAGGAGAATAAAACCAAACAAAACCATGGCTCCCATTGCCGCGATAATATTTTTAATTTTTATAGCTTTGTAGTTATTAGAAAGCGGAACAGCAATTGCTGTAAGTATTATGGTGCCTAGTATAATTTGTAAGTAGTACATCTATTTAAGTTTAATATCTTGAACCCGTTTGTCTAAAAATATCTCTGCTGTTAGATCCCCTTCTTTATTTAAAACAATTTCTGGTCTTGGGTGCAAAAAGAATGGAATACTATATCTTGCTTTATTTTCATTACCTTTCGCAACTACTCTATGAGGAGTGCTTGTAAGCTTCTCGTTTGACATAATTTCAAGCATATCTCCTATATTGCAAATTATTTCACCTGCATCACAACTACATTCTACCCAATTGCCTTGTTTATCTTGAGCCTCTAGACCTGCTTCATTACCACCAATTAAAAGAGTAATAAGGTTTACATCACTATGAGCTCTAGCTCGGTGCTCATTACCTCCTTCCGTTGCAGGATAATGAATTAATCTCAGGATTGAATTGCCATCAACAGCTGAATCAACTAAATCGGCATTGTAATCTATATTAAAGTTACTAAAAGCTTTGAGCACTTCAGAACCCATTTTTTCAAATTCACTATACAAAGTATCTAATACATCAAAATCTTCAACTTCATTCATGTATAGATTAGGCATTAAAGTTTTGTTGGTGGTTGAACCCTGGTGCCAAAACTCTTTTTGATCAGCTACTTTTTCATTTAAAGCAGTTTCT
>CAYFES010000023.1:0-11792 GCA_964342225.1 uncultured Gammaproteobacteria bacterium | reverse complement strand
AGATTCCAAAGCCTTTTAAGAAATTTATGACAACCTTCTAGACCATTATCTGACCATTCAAGAGATTGTTCGGGCGGGCTTGCAAATATCATGAATGTTCTTATTGAATCAGCCCCATACTTTGTTATGTATTCTTTTGGATCAACTGTATTGCCTTTTGATTTAGACATTTTTGTACCATCTTTAAGAACCATTCCTTGTGTCAGCAGTTTCTTAAATGGTTCATCTCCTTCAACTATATCCATGTCTCTTAATGCTTTAAAAAAGAAACGGGAATATAGTAAATGAAGAATTGCATGCTCTACTCCCCCTATATAGAGATCAACTGGCAACCAATATTTTGTATTTTCATCAAAGATTTCTTTATCATTAGTTGCCGATGTATAGCGTGCAAAATACCATGATGATTCCATAAAGGTATCAAATGTATCAGTCTCTCTTTCAAATCCATTATCTAGTTCTTTAAATTCTTCATTTTGATGAAGAGGGGTATATTTACCATCTGCAGATACAGGCAGCTCAACTGGTAATTCTTCACTAGGCATAGCTTTGCCATCTTTATAGATTATTGGAATAGGGCAGCCCCAATATCTTTGTCTACTGATGCCCCAATCTCTTAATCTGTATTGGTATAAAATTTTAGCTAAATTTTTCTTTTCTAATTTTTTAGTCACTTTATCAAAAGCTTTATCTGAATCGAGCCCATCAAAGTCTTTTGAATTGACTAATATCCCTTGGCCAGGATATGGAAGTTCATCTTTAGAATCTATAACTCTTGTTATAGGGATCTCATATTTTTGAGCAAATTCAAAATCTCTTTCATCATGTCCAGGAACCCCCATAATTGCACCCGTTCCATAATCCATTAACACATAGTTTATTATCCAAATAGGTATTTTTTCGCCTGTAATAGGGTGAATAATATTAAGTTCTGTCTTGTAGCCTAGTTTTTCTGCTTTAGCTAAATCTGCTTCTGCAGATGATATCTTCTTAACCTCTGATAAGAATTCTATTAAACCTTTATCATTCTTTGATATTTCATTAACAATAGGATGATTAGGTGAAATGCCAAAGAAAGTTACACCAAAGAGAGTGTCAGGCCTAGTTGTAAACGCTTTAATTTCTTTATTAGTATCTGTTGTAAATTTAATCTCAACGCCTTTAGATTTTCCAATCCAATTTTTTTGCATATTAATAACATTCTCTGGCCAATCTATAGTTGCTAAACTTTCCTCTAATTCATCTGCATAATCTGTAATTTTTAGAAACCAGGTGTCTATTTCCTTTAATTCAACTTCAGCTCCTGTTCGCCACCCCTTGCCATCTATAACTTGCTCATTTGCAAGGACTGTTTCATCGACTGGATCCCAATTAACAAGTGATTTTTTGCGATAAGCTAGACCTCGTTCATAGAATTTTAGGAAAAGTTCTTGTTCAAACTTGTAATAGGAAACATCTGAAGTATTTAATTCTTTTGACCAGTCATAACTAAACCCTAATGATTTAAGTTGTTCACGCATGTTTTCTATATTCTTTTCCGTCCAATCTTTCGGATGAATATTTTTTCCTTTTGCAGCATTTTCTGCAGGTAAACCAAAAGCATCCCAACCCATAGGCTGCAGAACATTAAAACCCTTAAGTCTTTTGTATCTTGATACAGCATCACCTATTGCATAATTTCTAACATGCCCCATATGCAAGTTACCTGAAGGGTATGGAAGCATTGATAGACAATAATATTTTGGTTTCTTATTATCTATTTTTGCAGTAAAGGCATTAGATTCATTCCACTTGGATTGAATATCTTTTTCAATTTTTGAATGATCGTATTCTATTTTCATCTAAATTAACTCTTGTTCTAGGTACTTAATATAGTAGTTAACATTTTGGAACTGATTGTCTTCAAGAATTCGTAAATGTAATTCCTTATTAGTCTTTATTCCACCTATAACTAATTCATTTAATGCCATTTTCATTTTATTTATGGTTTTTTCTCTATCTCTATCTTTAACTATAACTTCAGCTATCAATGAATCGTAGTTTGTAGGCACTCTATAGCCACTGTATATTTGCGACTCAAATCTTACATGGTAGCCACCAGGTCTATGGACATTTTCTATTATTCCTGGTGATGGAACAAAAGTTTTAGGGTCTTCAGCATTTATACGACACTGCATGGCATGCCCATTTATTCTTATATTGTTTTGATCTAATTTAAATTCACCTTCTAAGGCTAAAATTAATTGAGACTGCACTAAATCAATTCCTGTAATCATTTCAGTGACTGTATGTTCAACTTGTATTCTTGTGTTCATTTCAATGAAGAAGAATTGACCATTTTCATAGAGAAATTCTAATGTGCCAGCACCTTCATAATTTATTTCTTCACATGCTCTAACGCATATATTCTGTATTTCATCTAATTTTTCTTTTGGAATATTTAAAGCTGGTGCCTCTTCTAGAATTTTTTGATATTTTCTCTGTAAAGAACAATCTCTTGAATATAAATGAACAGCTTTACCTCTTCCATCGCCAAATACTTGTATTTCAATATGCCTAGGCTTACTTAGGTATTTTTCTATGAATACTTTGTCATCACCAAATGCTAATTTTGCTTCATTTTGAGCGCTAACAATAGAATCCCATAATTCATCTTCACTATTAACAATACGCATACCTTTTCCACCACCACCAGAAGTGGCTTTAACTATTACTGGATAACCAATCTCCTTTACAATTGATCTGATTTGTTCATTTGATTGAATATCCCCGGAATATCCAGGCACTATTGGTATTCCTAGAGAAGAGACTAATTCCTTCGCTTTAATCTTATCTCCCATAATTTGAATCACTTTTGGATCTGGGCCAATGAATTTAAATCCAGATTCATTACATTTTTCTGCAAAAGAAGCATTTTCAGCTAAGAAACCATAACCTGGATATATTGCATCTACATTTGCTAATTCTGCTGCAGCAATAATTGCCGCTTCGTTCAGATAGCTATCTTTAGCAGGGCCAGGACCAATGCATATTGCTTCATCTGAAAGTTTTAAGTGTTTCTGATCTCTATCAACAGTTGAATATACTGATGCAACTTTATAGCCAAGCTCTTTAGCAGCTCTTAAGGCTCTAATTGCAATTACTCCTCTATTTGCAATTAGTATTTTCTTAGTTTCTTTCAATTGAGATTAAGGTTTGATTGAATTCAACTGGTTCTCCATCTTCTATATCAATAGAGACAACTGTTCCATCAAATTCTGATTTGACTTGATTCATCATTTTCATAGCTTCAATAATGCAGACAGTATCACCTTTCTTTATTTCTTGGCCTACTTGAATAAATGGTTCTTTATCAGGAGCAGGCTTTCTATAGAAAGTTCCAACCATTGGAGAAGCAATAACATCAAGATTAGTAAAATCATCAGCATCAACACTTTTCTCTTGTTTGGCTTCTTGCTTAAGAGGTTTTGAAACCGATTGAACTATATGTTTCTCCTTTTTTCGGTTTATCCTTACACTTTCTTCCCCTTCTTTTACTTCAATCTCATTTAAATCTGATTCTTGAAGCATTTCGATAAGCTTTTTTATCTTTCTAAGATCCATCTTTCCCCCTCATTATTTTATTTAATGCAAATTCATATCCGTCTAAACCAAATCCGACAATAGAGCCTGTAGCAATATCACTAAAGAAAGAATGGTGTCTGAATTCTTCTCTAGCATAAATATTGCTTATATGGACTTCATAGAAAGGAAGCTTTACAGAGAGTATGGCATCTCTTATAGCAATATTTGTGTGTGTATGCGCACCAAAATTAAAAATACCATAATCATATTTTTCATTCTTATGAGAATGAATCTTTTCTATAATCTCTTCTTCAGAGTTACTCTGAAAGAAATGCAGATCAGCACCAGATTCTAGCGAATTTAACCTATTTTCAAGGTCTTTTAATGTCTCATTACCGTATAAATCTGTCTCTCTTTTACCAAGCATGTTTAGATTCACACCGTTTACTATTAGAATTTTCATTTTTGTGATTTTAGATGAATTTAACTACATATTCAATGAATTTAGTAACATTTTAGCAACAAATATAAATAAGAATTAAGCTAAATTACGCTATATTAACCGCTAATAATAAAGAAATTAAGTAAAATTTCTATTGAAAAATCTTATCTAGGTTATACTTAGTCTCCTTAAGAACATAACATGCAAAAAACATTATTTCCAAGAGTTAGGCCTAGAAGATTAAGGCTAAATGAAACAATTAGAGATTTGGTCTCAGAAACTAACATTAATAGGTCAAAACTTATTCAACCTCTTTTTGTATCTGACACTCTCAGACAAAAGGAAGAAATAGTAACAATGCCTGGCCAATATCTTTATTCTAAGGATGATGTTCTGTCTGAGATAGATGAATTGGTAGATTTAGGCATCAATACAATTGCATTATTCCCTAATATAGAAAGCGATTTAAAAGATATTTCCGGTTCTGAAGCATTAAAAGAAGATAATTTTATTTGCAGCATTGTAAGGCAAATAAAAGAACGTTTTCCTAAATTAGTCATTATTACTGATGTAGCTTTAGATCCTTATACATCTTCAGGACATGATGGAATAATTTTAGACGGCAAGATTGATAATGATCTTACTTTAGAAGCATTATCAAAGATGTCTATTAACTTAGCTTCATCTGGTGCAGATATTCTTGCTCCTTCTGACATGATGGATGGAAGAATAGGGAAGATAAGAGATTCATTAGAAAAGAATAATCATAAGGACACCATTTTATTAAGTTATGCAGCTAAATATGCATCAAACTTCTATGGCCCTTTTAGAGATGCTGTTGGATCTAAACAAACTGAAGGCATTTCAAAGAAAACATATCAAATGGACTCAAAGAATCTTAAAGAGGCCTATAAAGAAATTTTGTTAGATATAAACGAAGGAGCAGATATTGTAATGGTTAAGCCAGCTATGCCTTATTTAGATGTAATCAACGATCTCAGCCAAAAGACTAATGCTCCAATTTTTGCATATCAAGTAAGCGGAGAGTACTCAATGTTAAAAATGGGTATTGACAAAAAAATATTTGACCATAATGTAATCCCTGAGACTTTAATAAGTCTTTTCAGAGCAGGCTCATCTTCAGTAATTACATATTTTGCAAGATGGACAGCAGAAAATTATGACAATATCAGTTGATAAAGAAACCTTTTCTAGCGAAGTGCTACAGAATGATAAGCTTGTGCTTGTAGATTTCTGGGCCGAATGGTGTGGTCCGTGTAAACAGATTGCTCCGAGACTAGATGAAATATCAGAGAAATATTCTGAGAATTTATCAGTTTGTAAAGTTGATGTAGATTCAAATAGAGAATTAGCTTTACAGTACAACGTCAGAAGCATTCCTTCTTTGATGATTTTTAAAAAAGGAGAAATGATAGATAGTTTAATGGGAGCTGTCAGTCTAGAAGAATTAGAAGATTTAGTTACTAGAAACTTTTAAATCTCTCTAAAATGTTTTAGAGTAATCTCTTAGAGACTCCAGACTCCTTTCACAATTCAATTTTATAATTTATGAACACATTAGAATTAAAACAAAAAAATACGAAAGAACTGCTAGCTATAGCAGAAGAACATGGCCTTAAGCATGTCTCTAGACAAAAAAAGGCCGATATAATTTTTAATATCCTTAAAACCATATCCAAAGATAATAAAGAATTATCGGGTGGAGGAATTTTAGAAACATTGCCTGATGGTTTTGGATTTTTGAGATCGCCATGGGGCTCTTATCTTGCTGGTCCAGATGATGTCTATGTATCTCCGAGCCAGATTAGAAAATTCAATTTAAGAACAGGAGATTTTGTTGTAGGTAAAATAAGACCTCCAAGAGAACAGGAAAGATATTTTGCCCTGGTTCAGGTTGATACCATCAATGATAATGAACCTTCAAAGACACAAGAAAAAATTGCATTTGAAAATTTAACTCCACTTTTTCCAGACGATCGTTTTAGATTAGAGACTGGTTCAGGTAGTTCTGAAGACATATCTCCAAGAATCATTGATCTTGTTGCGCCTATAGGAAAAGGTCAGAGAGGTTTAATTGTTTCACCACCTAAAGCAGGAAAAACTTTATTGTTGCAAAACTTAGCTCAGTCTATTGTTAAGAATAGTCCAGAAACACATGTGATTGTTCTATTAATTGATGAAAGACCAGAAGAGGTTACAGATATGCAAAGAACTGTAGATGCAGAAGTTGTTGCAAGCACATTTGATGAGTCTCCACAAAGACATGTTCAGGTTGCAGATCTTGTAATCGAGAAAGCAAAACGACTTGTAGAACACAAGAAAGATGTTGTCATTCTTTTAGATTCAATCACAAGATTAGGTAGAGCATATAACACAGTTCAACCAGCAAGCGGAAAAATACTTTCTGGTGGAGTTGATTCAAATGCTCTTGAAAGACCTAAAAGATTCTACGGAGCTGCAAGAAATATTGAAGAAGGTGGAAGTCTAACAATTATTGCTACAGCTTTAGTAGAAACAGGATCCAAAATGGATGATGTAATTTACGAAGAGTTTAAAGGAACAGGGAACATGGAAGTTCACCTTGAAAGAAAAATTGCTGAAAGAAGAGTATTCCCAGCAATCAATATCCTTAGATCTGGTACGAGAAGGGAAGATCTTCTTGTTGATAAAGACGAATTAACTCGTGTGCACATGTTAAGAAAAGTTTTAAGCGAACAAGAAGAAGTCGCTGCTACAGAATTCTTAATTTCAAAACTTAAGAATACTAAGACAAATGAAGAATTCTTTGCTTCAATGACAAAGACTAAAGCGAAGAAATAGTTTCAGTAACAGACTTTTCAAGATTACCAGAAAAATAATCTACCATATAAGCTTCATGCCCTAATGAATTAATGCAATTGATTATTCTTTTGGATATTCCAAAGAAAATAGCCTTAATTTCATTATTATGTATTTCTTGAAAATATATTTCAGCTGCAAAGTTGCTTGGAAATATTATTGCATCAGCTTTATAAAAATTTTCTTTAATACTTTCATATGATTCAAACTTACTTCTTTTGTAGCAGGCCACCTCTTTTACAGGCATACCCCTTTCTCTTAAATAGTCAGAAATTTTTGTTAAACCTTCTTGGCCTTTAACAACAAGGTAGTTTGGATTAGAGCCTCTAGACTTCTCAAGTAATTCAATTAAACCTTCAGAACTAGGAGATTGAGGATTCAAAGAAGATAATCCTTTTGATTCAAGAGTTGCACTAGTGGCTTGACCCATGGAATAAATCTGTTTGTCTGTCAGCAAGCTATGATCTTTAAAAAAATCGACAGCTGGGCTGCTTTGAAAAATAATTTCACTGAAATTATTGTCCTCTAATTCATAATCAATTGGCTCTAATTTGAACAAAGGAATATTTTTTATAGATTCTGTTTTCAAGAACCCCAAAATATTTTCAGCTCTAGTGTCAATTATGTTCATTGAGTAACTCTAAACCATTTTTATTTTTCAGCATGTCTATTGCATCATTAATAGCTGTATCAACATCAGAAGATTTGCTTTCAAAAGAAATATATTTATTTAATCCATATATTTCACCCTTAATTATTTTGTCTACTCCTTTTGGCCCCTCATGATTTGCTCTCACTGCAATTGCAGAGTTACAGCTAGCACCAATTTTCTCTAATAATCTTTTTTCCATTTCTGTTTCATCATGAATAACTCTTTGAAGAAAATTTTGCTTCCATTCCAAAAGAAATTCTTTTGCAAATTTATTATCTGGCTTATATTGCACAGCCAATACTCCCTGGCCTGCACATGTAAGATGATCTAACTTTATATAATTTAACTTTTCAAAATCTATTTTTAGTCTTTGACATCCTGCTTCAGCAAGAATAATACAGTCATAATCTCCACTATTAAGCTTATTTATTCTTGTATCAACATTTCCACTAATAGGAATAACATTTTTTGCACCAAGATAGAATTTTGCTTGCATTTTTCTTCTTAAACTAGATGTGCCTAATTTCATATCTTTTTTAAAGACTGGGTCAATATCTTTTCTGAAGATTAATAAGTCTGATCTTGATCTAGGCCCAAAGAAATAGTGATCTAATTCCTTATGTTTAAATGCAGGCATATCTTTTGCTGAATGTATGGCAACATCTGCACCATCTTTTATTAAGCACTCTTCTATATCACTGACAAAATTTGCTTTATCAAACAATACTTCTCCCATGGCACTTTTTTTGTCACCTTCAGTTTTTATTTCAACAATTTGAGAGGGTTGTTTGGGTATCCAGCTTTGAAAAAAATACGTTTGTTCTAAAGCTAATTTTGAAGATCTGGTTGCTATTTTCATTTGTTAATTTGATAAAGTCGTCCTGTTGAATCTCCTGAAGAAGCTTCTTTTAAAAGTTCCATAGAGTCATGATAAACCTCTTCTTCATAAGAATTTGTTTCAATAAAAATATAAGTGCCATTTTTTACAAATTTTTCTATAATTTTTGGCAAAATTTTATTGATGTAATCCTTATTATATGGAGGATCTAAGAATATTAGATCAAATTTAATGTCTTTGATTCTGCGCACATAATTCTCAGCACTTTGACGATATAATTCTACTTGTTCAAGTATGTTTAGCTCTGAACAATTGCTCTTAAGGCAATTATAAATTTCTTGATTTTGCTCAACTAAAACTACTTTTTTAGCACCATTAGAAATTGCTTCTAGTCCTAATGCACCACTACCAGCAAACAGGTCAAGACATATATAGTCATTCATTACAGGTCTCAACCATGAAAATAGTTGTTCTCTCATTTTTGCTGGAGTAGGTCTAAGATTTTTATTGTCAGATGTTTTTAAATTTCTGCCGCCAATTTTTCCTGAAATTATTCGAATACTAGGCATTATTGATTGCATTCAGTTTTTCTGCAGAGCAGTCTGCCATTTTTTTCAAAAAGCTCACTTTCATCTAAAAACATTTTACAATTTTCGCATTGAACCATATTTTTTACATTGGAGTTGCTCTTAGCAGAAGCTATGAGACTCATTACAAATCTTTTGACAATAAATCTTATTAGAAAATATGCGATCGGAGCAATAACTCCAGCAATAAGAAAATTCATGTTTTAGTTAGACTCTAGTGTTACGATTTTTTCTGCATATTCATCGTAGCCTAGTTTTTCGTAAGCTTCTTTCATTATTCTAAGAGCCCTATCTTTTTCACTAGAATCAGGAATATTCTTCAATACATAATTGGCTCTATTAAGCGCACCAAGATAAGCCCCTCTCTTGAGATAATATTCCGCTCCATCTAGCTCACTACTGGCAATAAGATTTCTTAAGAATATTAATCTCTCTCTAGCTACATCAACGTATTCACTTTCTGGATACCTAATAATAAATTCAGTTAAGTCTGCATAAGATTTCATAGCAGGAGATACATCTCTTTTAGAAAGATCTAAAGAGAAGACATCACTTAATAAGCCGTCATCTTCATAGTAACCAGTCATACCTCTCATGAAATATGCATAATCAATGTTTGTATTTCGTGGATATAAACGAATAAATTTCTCCGATGCAGCATAGGCATTGTCATAATCTCCACTCATGTAAAATGCATATATTAAATCCGCTCGAGCTTGTTCAGCATATACTCCAAATGGATAAAATCTTTCTATCCTGCTTAAAGATTCAACAGCACCAATATAATTATTTGCATTTATTCTGTCTTGAGATTGTTTATAAAGAAGCACTTCTGGTTCTTCTTGTTCTTCCTCTTGGACACTAGAACAACTGCCAAGAACAATTAGAGCAAATAAAGTTAGTAAAAATTTATTTTTCATGAAAATTATTTATATGCATTAAACTAAAAAACAATGATATCAAAAAGATTACAAATTGACGAAGAGAATGCCAATAATCGCATCGATATCTTTCTTTCTAGAAGTTTTGACTCGATATCAAGAGGAATAGTTCAAGATTTGATTGATGAAGGTAGAGTCCTTGTGAATGGAAAGATGGTGGAACGAGATTATAAGACAAAGATTAATGATGTAATTGAGATTGAATTTAATCTAGAAACTAACAATGAGGATCTTGCACAAGATATTCAGATAAATGTTGCTTTTGAAAATAATGATTTTCTAATTATTGACAAGCATGCAGGATTAACAGTTCATCCTGGAGCAGGACAAAAAGATTCGACATTAATAAATGGATTGCTGCATATGTATCCCGATCAAAGAAAAATACCTAGATATGGTGTAGTGCATCGGCTAGATAAAGACACAAGTGGCTTAATGATTGTTGCTAGAACATTAGAATCTCATACAAATCTAACTGATCTTATACAAACAAGAAATATAAAAAGAAATTACTATGCTCTAGTTCATGGACAGCCAATAGCTGGTAATACAATAGACAAACCTATTGGAAGACATCCAAAAAATAGATTGTTATTTTGTGTCAAAGAAGGTGGCAGAGAAGCAGTTACACACTTCAAGGTACATAAAAAATTTAAAAACTTTTCATTATTAGATGTTTCTTTAGAAACAGGACGAACTCATCAGATTAGAGTTCATATGCAGCATATTGGTCATCCAATAGCTGGAGATCAATCTTATTGCAGAATAAAAAATTGGAAAAACAGCACAGAAGAAGAACTAAATGCCTTGAGTAATCTTGGAAGGCAATCTCTACATGCATATAAACTTGAATTTACTTATCAAGATAAAAATTTTAGTTTTTTATCTAATATGCCAGAAGAATTACAAAAAGTTATAGATAAATTATGAAAGAAATAATTATAGATGGTTCTAGAATAATGCAAGTTTCTAAAGATCCAATAATTTTAATTTCATTGAAGTCAGAACCAGATTTCTCAACTTTTAGCATCCCGGAAAAAGAAGCATTATTAAAAAAGCATTTCAATATTGATAGCTATCGAGACTTTCAACAATCACATGGAGATAATATTTTTGGCGTTGATAGAGCCTCAGATTCATTCGATGGATTTTATACAAATAAAAAAAATGATGCATATGGCATTAAAACCGCTGATTGTATACCTCTGATCTTATGGAATCCTGAAAAAATTATTTTATTTGGATTGCATTGTGGTTGGCGTGGTTTATTGGGCGGTATAGTTGAGAAAGCATTAAGCTCAAAACCAGGTAGAGAGGTAACTCACGCGTTTATTGGACCTCATATTTCTCGTGATCATTTTGAAGTACAACAAGATTTTATTGATACATTTACTTATTCACAGGTTGATATTGATAAATTTATTACAAAAAAAGATGGAAAAAATTATATGAATTTAAGGTCTTTTTGTGAGCAAAAACTAGCTAAATATGACATTAAAATTATCAATGAATCTTCACCTTGTTCGTATGAAAAAAATGATAGTTTATTTTCATGGAGAAGGGATAAAGAGAAATCACTTCGAAACGTCTGTCTATCTTGGTTTTAAACCATAAAATAATTGTAAAAAATGCTTTCTTTTTTTACTTAAATGGCTATACTTGATGGTTTCCCCACAGAGATGGGGCAGATCTGATTGAGAACAATTTAGTCACTCGTGTGAGTGCCCAAAAAAAATTCCATCTTTTGATGGAAAAAAAATTTCTACCTTTTTGGTAGATAACAGTTTATTTGAAGAGTTTGATCATGGCTCAGATTGAACGCTGGCGGCAGGCCTCATACATGCAAGTCGAACGAGAAAGTATCTTCGGATACGAGTAAAGTGGCGGACGGGTGAGTAATGCATAGGAA
>CAYFES010000022.1:0-11985 GCA_964342225.1 uncultured Gammaproteobacteria bacterium | reverse complement strand
CTAATAGAGAATGATCAAATAGTCTTAAAAGAATACATCAATATAGGTATAGCAGTTGATACTGAAGAAGGTTTAGTTGTTCCTGTAATCCAAGATGCCGATAAACTTTCACTAGAAGAAATATCAGCAAAAGTTAAAGAATTAGCTGAGAAGGCAAGAAACAAAAAATTATTGAATACAAATCTTGAAAATAGAACAATCACAATCTCAAGTTTAGGCAAATTAGGTGGAATAGGCTTCACCCCCATAATAAATCCACCAGATGTAGCAATAATTTCTATGTCAAAGGCATATAAGAGATTAGTTTTAGCAGAAGAGCTCGATATTATGCCAATAGCAATGTCATATGACCATAGGGTAATAAATGGAGCTGATGCAGGCAGATTCATGGTTTTCTTAAAAAATATCTTGGATAATTTTAATGACTGATATATTGCCAATATCTTTTTTGATAGGAGTATTTTTAATTCTTCTTGACAAAATAAGCGTTAAATTTGGCATCTCAAATGTAAGAAAAGGCCCACAAACTTTACATAAAAAATCTATTTCGAGATTTGGTGGTGTTGGCATATTTACTTCTTTGCTATTAGTTTCAGTTTTTTCAGATATTGTGGAATATGATTTTATTCAAACTCTTTTATTTTGCTCTTTACCAGTTTTCGTTCTAGGCATTATTGATGATTTCCAAATAAGTATTCGTCCATCAATAAGATTATTGATAGTTTTTCCTTCAGCTTATCTCATGTATTTTTTCTTAGGAACTGAAGCCTATTCTCTTGAAATACCTTTTCTAGATAGTCTTTTTTCTTTTGAATGGTTTTCTATTTTATTCATATGCTTTGCTCTTGCTGGAATGGTCAATGCATTTAATATGATTGATGGAATCAATGGACTGGTATTGCTTTTCTCTCTCTCGATATGCATCTCTATTTTAATTTTTCCTCAAGTTTATTTAGTACCTTCAAATAGCTTATTTTTTGTAGCTTTATTTTTCTCTATTTTAGGTATTTTTATATTAAATTTTCCTTTTGGTAGAATCTTTTTGGGGGATGGCGGCGCATATTTTCTTGGTATGGCAGTATCAGTGGGATTGATCAAATTCTATCAAGACAATGAATTGTCACCATGGTTTGTTCTTTTAATGCTTATTTACCCTCTGACAGATGTTATTGCTTCGATTATTAGGCGTTTGGTAGCAAAGATATCTTTTCTAGATCCGGACGACAGACATCTTCATCATCTTTTTTACAGAAGGGTAAGCAAGATGGGGATCAAATCAGAAAACATGAAACATGCTTTGGTAACTTTTTTAATATTTATACTCTATTTCCCTTTCTTATTAGCAGCAAACTTCTTTGCTAAAGATACTGCTGCACTTCAAATCTTAAGTCTGATATTTATATTCTTTTATTTAGGTCTTTACATTATTTCCATACCTAAGGATTTTGCTTCAGAAGACCAGTCATGAGTCTTTTTGTAACTGGAGCAGCAGGTTTTATTGGAGGAACCTTTGTTTATGAAGCTTTGAAAAGGGGCTATAAAGTTGTTGGTTGTGATAATTTTGCTAACTCAAAACCTGAAACTATTGAGAAAATAAAAAAATTATTTCCAGATAATTTTATTTTTTGTGAAGTTGATTTAAAAAATATTGATGATTTAAATAAGGCAGTTGAAAATAAAAATATATCTCAAGTCATTCATTTTGCAGCTCTAAAAAGTATTCCTGAATCGGAAGAATTCCCAGAAAAATATTGGGAAAATAATCTTGATGGCACAGCTAATCTACTCAATGTAATGAAAATAAATAATATAAAAGAACTTATTTTTTCTTCTTCTGCTTCTGTATATGGGCAATCAGCCAATCAACCGATTACAGAGGAAAATAAAGTAGAGCCATTATCAGTGTATGCTCAGACTAAGGCTTCTTCAGAGGAGTTGATTAAAAAAAGTACATCAGAAGAAGCTTTAAAAGCTATTTCTTTAAGATATTTTAATCCTCTAGGAGCTCATAGTGATTTAGTCATATATGAAAACCCTATGACAGAGTTTGGGAATATTATGCCTAAACTTATTAAGGTCTTTCTAGGAATAGAAAATGATTTTTCAATATTTGGCGATGATTACAACACTAGAGATGGAACAGGTGAAAGAGATTACCTGCATATATCTGACTTAATTGAAGGACATTTTTCAGCACTGTCTCATTTGAAGAATATTTCAAGCTATGAAGTTTTTAATCTGGGAACTGGAAAAGGTATTACGGTTCTTGAATTATTAGATACTTTTAAAAAGGTATCTGGCATGAATATTCAAAAAAAGATTAAGAACAGACGTTCAGGTGATGTTGATGTTTGCTACTCTGACCCGTCAAAATCAAATAAAATATTAAAATGGAATGCGGAAAGATCACTTTTTAATATGTGTGATGATGCAATTAAATCAATAAAGAGAAATATAGATGAGCTATAAAAATTATCTAGAGATCGCGAAGGAAGCTGCAAAAGAAGCTGGAGATTTTCTTTTACAAAATAAATTAAATGAAAAGGAAATATATTCTGAAGAGGGCAGGGACATAAAACTCCAACTTGATCGAGAAACAGAAGAGCTAATAAGAAAAAAGTTAGAACCAACTAATATTCCTGTTTTAGGAGAAGAATTTGGTGGAGAAGGGTCATTAGAATCAGAAAGATGGGTTATTGATCCTATAGATGGGACTGCAAATTATTTTCGTGGCCTTGATCAGTGTTGCATTTCTATAGCTCTAATGGATAAAAATGAAGCTTTGGTAGGGGTCGTTTACAATTTTAATAATGAAGAGATGTATGCAGCGGCTAAAGAACTTGGTTGCTACTTGAACGATTCTAAAGTCACTGTTTCTAATATAAATCAAAAAAATAAAGCATCTCTAACTACAGGTTTTCCAGCTTCAGAAACAATAGAATCACAGTATGATTTCTTAGAAGATCTAAAGGGTTGGAAGAAAATCAGAATGTTCGGCAGTGCAGCACTTTCTTGCGCTTATGTTGCCTCTGGTAAATGCGATTATTATGCTGAGAAAGGTGTTTACCTCTGGGATTTTGCCGCAGGCATCTGCTTAGTAAAAGAAGCTGGAGGAGATGTAGAATTTACCTTAATTGATGATGAAAGGTATGCAGTTAGATTTTCTAATGGCAAGTTATGAAAATAGCTATAGTTGCAGATAAAAAAGCCGGCCATTTAAGCCAATGTCTAGGGCTAAGAAATATCATAAAAAAATATTCCATTGATAAAGATGTTTTTATTCTAGGAAAAGATTTAATTTCACTTCCAGGTTTTTTAGAGCGAACCTTAACTTTATTAAGAGAAAACCTATATTTATTTGTTCTTAGATTGTTAAACCCTAGTGTTGTAGACCATAAATTTGATTTTGTTATTTGTTCTGGCTCTAGGACAGCTGTTCCTGCTTATTTATTAGCTAAAGCTTCAGGTGCAAAAGTTATTTATATTGGGACACCAAAATTTAGATTAATGAAAAAATTTGATGGAATTGTTTCCACTAAACATGACATTAGTAATGTCTATAAAGTTATTTCAACTCATTTACCGCCAACTAAATTTGATCCTTACGATGAAAAAAGAGAATTAGATAATAGAAGTCTAGTATTAATAGGAGGAGATGGTAGCGGTTATGATTATGGTGAAAAAGACTGGTATAGATTAGCGTTTGAATTTAAAAATATAAATACAACTTTTGTTAATTCTAGAAGAACACCAAAATTTGCTTGGAAAAATTTAAAAGAAAATTCTGGACCAAATCATCATTTTTTAGATCTAGAAGACACACCCTTTGATCGTCTACAAGAAGCTATTGATAGTCATAGTCATATATTTGTAACTGCTGATAGTACCAGCATGATTGTTGAAATAATAACGAGAGGTTACTTTGTAAATGTAGTGGAGCTAAGAGGGCCAATTAAAAGAGAGCACCATCATGAAGTAATAGAAAGTTTTAAAAAGAGGGGATTATTAAGAATTTTAAAGCTAAATCAATTACAGCTATCTGATCATAAATATCAAGATGAAGTTAGAGATTTTGTTATCACAGAGAGAGAAAGTCTTAGGGTCAGAATATTGGAATTAATATAAGGTGCATTTGTGCCTTATGAAGTTAAAATATCTTTATGGAAATAAATAAGTTCTACATCGATGGAAATTTTGTTGAGCCAGATGGTTCCGAGAAAATTGATATAGTAAATCCCGCAACTGAAGAAGTTGTAGGTTATGTAATTTCAGGCTCACCTAAAGATGTTGATATTGCAGTAGCGGCAGCTAATAAAGCATTTCCTAGTGCTATGGCATTAACTCTAGAGCAGAAGAAAAAAATACTTGAAGAAATAATTTCTGGTATGGAAGAAAGGCGTGAAGATTTCGCACAAATTATTTCTGAGGAGATGGGGTCGCCAATAAAAATGGCACGTAAAGCTCAGTATAGTGCTGGCGTTATTCATTTTAAAAATACGCTTAGTGTTATTGATAAATTCGATTTCAATGAAGTTCATGGCAACATTACAATAAATAAATTACCAATTGGCCCAGTAGGAATGATAACTCCTTGGAATTGGCCCCTTAATCAAATGTGTACCAAAGTTGCTTCAGCCATAGCTGCTGGAACCTCTTGTGTTCTAAAACCTAGTGAAATTACTCCAGGTGCTGCACATATATTTGCCGAAGTTGTTGATAAAACAAGCATGCCTAAAGGTATGTTTAATTTGATACATGGTCTTGGTGTTACTGTAGGTAAAGCCATGAGTAGTCATTCAGATTTAGAAATGATTTCTTTTACTGGTTCTACCAGAGCTGGAATAGATATTCAAAAAAGTGCAGCAGATAATATCAAAAGAGTCTCATTAGAATTAGGAGGTAAATCTCCAAATATAATTCTTGAAGATGTTGATTTAGAAAATGCTGTAACTATGGGAATAAAGCAATGCTTTCTTAATACAGGTCAATCTTGTTCATCTCCAACAAGAATGTTATTGCCTGAACATATGCTTGATGAAGCAACTAAATATGCAGTAGCAGCAGCAAATGATATGTCTACAGGAGACCCTTTAGATGAAGAGATTTATTTGGGCCCAATATCTAATAAAACACAATATGAGAAGGTGCAAGATCTAATTCAAAAAGGTATAGATGAGGGAGCAACTCTAGCATGTGGAGGAACAGGCAGACCTGATGGATTAGAGAAAGGATTTTTTGTTAAACCAACAGTCTTCACTAATGTTAATAACAATATGACCATTGCTCGAGAAGAGATATTTGGCCCTGTTATTTGTTTAATACCTTATTCTGATGTTGAGCAAGCAATCGAGATTGCAAATGATTCAGAATATGGCCTCTCAAGCATGATTTCATGCTCTGATGAAGTAAAAGGTCAAAAAATAGCGAAGAAAATAAGAACAGGACAAGTTATTTTAAATAGAATCTCTCGAGGAGATTATCCAGCTCCATTCGGTGGATTTAAAATGTCAGGTAATGGGCGAGAACATGGGCTTTTTGGTATTGATGAATACTTAGAAGTACAAGCTGTTATAACTTAATCTAGAAGATCTGGCTCTTCTTCCCACAATACATCAATTGTTGGCTGGAAACTTACATAAGCAGAAAGATCATTTGCTACATAATCTCTAGTTGCACATGCGGTATCATGCGGAATGACTATAGGTTTTCCTACGGCTTCAGCAAGTAATTGAGATTTACAAGCATCCTCCATATTTAAGAAATACCAAATGGTTGTATCAACCATAGTGCCAGTAGTAAGAATTCCATGATTCTGAAGAATGACAAAATCTTTATCGTCTAATGCCTTAGCAATATTTATGCCTTCATCTGGACCATTAGCTACGCCATCGTAATCTGCAAACATGGCAGTTCTTTCATAGAATGCACATGAATCTTGAGAGATAGGGTCAAGCACCTTGCCTAAAGTAGAAAATGTTTTTCCATACATAGGGTGAGCATGAGCAATGGAGTTAACATTCTCTCTAGCTTTATAAATTTCAGAGTGAATGCAGAAAGCAGCATCTCCTGCTCTAACATTACCGTATGCTAATTCTCCAGTTTGGCTCATTAATACAAGATCACTAACTTTCATTTGAGCAAAATGATATCCAAGTGGATTTATCCAGAAATGATCTTTGAATTCTGGATCTCTAAATGAAATATGTCCGGCTACTCCAAGGTCAAAACCACGTCTTGCAAAAATTCTGAAGGCGGCTGCAAGTCGCTCTAACCCAAATCGTCTTTGTTCCTCGATTGAACATGAATTTATATCAATAGAATTCTCTAGACCTCTTCCACGATAAGGAAGTTTACCCTTATTGATATTTATTTTATCTTTAATGGCCATATATAAGATAATATAACTAAGTAGCAATTTTTTAAATGAAAAAAAATAAAGCCTTCAGAATTGAGCAAGATAGCTTAGGAGAAATAAAAGTACCAAAAAAAGCTCTATGGGGAGCTCAAACTCAAAGAGCAATCGAAAATTTCCCTATCAGCGGAATCAAGTTTAGATTTCCATTTGGCAGATCTTTTATTAAAGCTTTAGGAGCAATTAAACATTCAGCGGCGGTAGCAAACCAAGATTTAGGGTTGCTTACAGCAAAAAAATCTAATGCTATTAAATCTGCAGCTAAAATGGTGATGGTCGGAGAAGTAGATGATCATTTTCCTTTAGATGTTTTTCAAACAGGATCAGGTACTAGCACTAATATGAATGCTAATGAAGTGATAGCAAATATTGCAACCAAGAAATTAGGCGCCGATGTACATCCAAATGATGATGTAAATATGAGTCAAAGCAGCAATGACACAATACCAACAGCAATTTGTTTGAGCACTCTTTATGACATGGAAGAATATCTTCTTCCTGGTCTTGATTTACTTATTTCTGAGATAGATAAAAAAGCAAAAAGCTTGCAAGGAACAATCAAAACAGGCAGAACCCACTTAATGGATGCTATGCCAATAGAGTTTTCGCAAGAACTTTCTGGCTGGTCAGCACAACTTAAGAGTTGTAAAACTTCTCTTGTTAATGCTAATCAAAGAATGTTGCAATTACCTCAAGGAGGAACTGCTATTGGAACTGGAGTTAATTCACATAAGAATTTTCCAAAAGCTTTTTGCCAAGCTTTAGAAAAGACCTCAGGATTTAAAGTAAAACCAACAGCAAACTTTTTTCAAGGTCTTAGTTCTCAAGATAATTCAGCTGAATTATCAAGTGCATTAAAAAACCTTGCTTTAGTTGTTATGAAAATTTCTAACGATCTTCGTTGGATGAATAGTGGACCTTTAACAGGATTATCTGATATTGAACTTGAAGCATTGCAACCTGGTAGCAGTATTATGCCTGGTAAAGTAAATCCAGTAGTACCAGAAGCTGTTTCTATGGCATGCGCTGATGTTATTGGGAATGATTTAACAGTTTCTATTGCCGTTCAGAGTGGAAACTTTCAATTGAATGTAATGTTGCCTGTGATTGCTTATAACGTTCTGAAAAGTATTAATTTACTTGGAAACTCCATGCCATTGCTGGCTAAGAAGTGCATTAAATCATTTAAGGTTAATAAGAAGAACATTTCAGAGAATCTAGATAGAAACCCAATTCTTGTAACAGCCTTAAACCCAATTATTGGCTACAAAAAAGCAGCAGAGATCGCTAAAAAAGCTTACAAAGAAAAACGTTCAATCATAGATGTAGCCGAAGAGATGACAACTATTGAGCGAAAAGAACTAGAAAGTCTTCTTGATCCAAAAAATTTAACTAAACCCTATTTCTAATGAGTCTTACAGAAGGTAAATGTGAAGCTTGCAATATAGATGCACCTCTTGTTTCTCATGAGGAAAAAGATCAATTCATGACAGAGCTAGATAATTGGCAAATTATCTCAGTTGAAGGCATAGAACAGCTTCATAAAGTTTTTAAATTTGACACTTACCAAGATGCTATGAGGTTTTCTCAAACTGTTGCAGTTCTTGCAGATCATGAAGATCATCATCCAAAAATAGTTTTGGAGTGGGGTAAGGTCGAAGTATTTTGGTGGACGCATAAGATCAAAGGATTGCACAAAAACGATTTTATTTGTGCTGCTAAAACTGACCAAATATAAATGAGTAGCGTTCTAGTAGTCTATTCTGGCGGTTTAGATTCTTACACTCTTCTTAATAAAGCAATGAAAAAGTTTGATCGCGTTGAAGCAATTACATTTAATTATGGTCAGAAACACAATAAAGAAATAGAGTATGCAAAATCGAATTGTGCAGAACTAAATATAAAACATGAGGTTGTGAATCTTGATCTTGAAAATATTCTTGCTGGCTCTGCTTTAGTTGGTGATATTGATATTCCAGAAGGTAATTACGACAAAGAGAAGATGAAACAAACAATTGTTCCAAACAGGAATATGATAATGATTTCAGTTGCAGCATCATTGGTTATTAAAAATGATATTAAATATCTTTGGTATGCTGCTCATTCTGGAGACCATGAAATATATCCAGATTGTCGTCCAGAATTTATTGACAAGATGGCAGCTGTATTAGAAATTTGTGATTATCACAAAATTAAATTTGAAGCGCCTTTTCAAAATCTATCCAAGAACGAAATAGTCGCCACAGGATTAAGTATGGGTTTAGATTATTCAAAAACTTGGACTTGTTACGAAGGTAAAGAAAAATCTTGTGGTAAATGTAGCGCTTGTCTAGAAAGAGCATTATCATTTGAAGCAAATAACACTGAAGACCCATTAAATGTCGTATCGAATTAAAGAAATCTACTTCACCCAACAGGGCGAAGGTAAAAATACAGGAAAAAATTTTGTTTTTGTTCGTTTTTCAGGCTGTAACTTATGGAGCGGCAAAGAGAAAAATAGAGAATCAGCAATTTGTAAATTCTGTGATACAGATTTCTATGGTGTAGATGGAGTTAATGGCGGTATCTATAAAGCAAAAGAACTTGTTAGGATGATTAAGTCTCTATGGATGGTTGATTCTAGTCCTGTCAGTGCAGTTCTTACCGGAGGAGAGCCTCTTTTACAACTTGACGATGAGTTAATACAAGAATTAAAGAAAGAAGACATTTATATTGCTATAGAAACGAATGGAACTCTATTAGCGCCTGATGGAATAGATTGGATCTGCATGAGTCCTAAAGCAGGAACAGAAATAAAATTAAGATCCGGAAGTGAAATTAAGGTTGTTTACCCACAAAAAGATTTAGATCCAGGTAGATTCTCAAACTTAGATTTTAAAAATTTCTTTATTCAGCCGATGGACTCAAAAGAATTAGAGTCAAATGTAGCTAAATCCATAAAATTTTGCATGGACAATCCTAAATGGAGACTTAGCTTGCAGACACATAAAATTCTTGGAATAAGATAAGCAGAATAAAGCCACCAGCCAACCAAGATCCAAACGCATGCTGCTCTTTGTATTCTCTAGTCAAGATTATTTTTAGTAATAAGGCTCCAGAACTTATTGAAATTAGATAGGCGATAGTAGGAAAGCCAAAATATAAAGAAATTGAGAATAATAAAATTATATCTCCCAAACCTAGACCAGATTTATTTTTTATTTTTTCAAAAATAAAAGATATCAGTAAAAGAGTTATTGCAACAATTAATGCTGTAATTAGGTTCTCCGAAGAAAAATTAAAATTTAATAAAACCCAGACCAAGATTAACCCATTTAGCCAGATAGGTATTTCTTTGTGCCTTTCATCAACAAAAATAAGTAAAAACAAAAGAGGAATTAATATTCCATAAGCTAGAAATTCATTATTTAAAAATATGTAAATGAAAAGTAATGCTGTTATTAATTCAGTTACTAAGTATTTTGAGCTTAAAGGATTTTTGCAGCAGCTAGATCTGCCTATTTGAAAAATATAAGAAAAAATGGGGATCAAGTTGTACCATTTAAGGGTTTTTTTACAGTGATCGCACTTAGATCTAGCAAAAAGTGATTTTTTATTCCCATAGCTATCAAATTCTTGTGTTAACCAGCTTGCATAAGCTGATCCTATAAGGGCATAAAGCAAACCGCCGACAATTTCTGAAATTACCATCTTGGAATCAAATATTGAGTTGTTATATACTATATTATGGAAAAGGTTCTTACAGAAGCATTAACTTTTGACGATGTATTGGTATTGCCAATGCACTCTGATGTCCTACCAAAAGAAGTTTCTCTTAAATCAAAATTCACTAAAAACATTAGTTTAAATTTACCTTTCTGTTCTGCTGCTATGGATACGGTCACTGAATCTAAAATGGCAATTGCATTAGCATCTTTGGGAGGTATAGGAATAATTCATAAAAATAACACTCCTGAAGAGCAAGCAGTCCAAGTTCGACAAGTAAAGAAATTCGAAAGCGGTATAGTTCGAGACCCAATTAGTATTAGATCAAATAATACAATTGGAGAGCTCAAACAGCTTACTTCAGAATTAAAGATATCAGGCATGCCAGTTGTTGATGACGATGAATTAAAAGGAATTGTAACAGGCAGAGATTTTAGATATGCCAAAGATATGGAGCAAACTGTTTCAGAAATCATGACTCCAAGAGAAAAATTAATCACAGTCAAAGAAGGGGAAACCCAGGATGTCGTTAAATCATTAATGTATAAGCATAGAATTGAAAAAATTCTTGTTCTTGATGATAAAGATAAGTTAGTTGGCTTAATGACAATGAAAGATATTGAAAAATCAATTGATTATCCTTTAGCTTCTAGAGATTTAGAAGGCAGATTAATTGTTGGGGCAGCTATAGGTGTAGGTAAAGATCTTATGGATAGAGCAAAAGCATTAGTTGGAGCTGGTGTAGATGTTTTTGTTCTTGATAGTGCTCATGGCGATTCAAAACGTGTTATTGATGCAATAAAACAAGTTAAAAAGAAATTTCCTGATATAGATATGGTTGGGGGTAATGTAGCGACGGCATCAGGAGCTAAATCATTAATTAAAGCTGGAGTTGATGCAGTAAAAGTTGGAGTCGGTCCAGGATCTATATGTACAACTAGAGTAGTTTCAGGCGTGGGTGTGCCTCAATTATCTGCTGTGATAGATATTGTTAGTGTCGCTGGAGATATTCCTGTTATTTCAGATGGAGGAGTAAGGTACTCAGGAGACATTGTAAAAGCAATTGGAGCTGGAGCTAATACTGTAATGTTAGGTAGTGTTTTTGCTGGTACAGAAGAAGCTCCAGGAGAAATAGAACTTTTCCAAGGCAGAAGTTTTAAAACTTATAGAGGTATGGGCTCATTAGGAGCAATGTCAAAAAGAGCTGATGCTGAAAGATATATGCAGGGTGAAGATACAAATGCAGAAAAACTTGTCCCAGAAGGTATTGAAGGAAGAGTACCTTTTAGAGGTTGGCTAAAAGATGTTGTTTATCAATTAGAAGGCGGATTAAGGCAAGGTATGGGCTATACAGGTTCAAAAGATATAAAAGATTTACAAAAAAGAGTTCAATTCCAAAAAATTACTAGATCAGGCATGACTGAAGGCCATGTTCATGATGTCAGCATAACGAAAGAAGCACCAAACTATAGAGTGGATTAATGCAAAAGATCCTTGTAGTTGATTTTGGTTCACAATACACACAGCTTATTGCTCGAAGGCTTAGAGAGCTTAATGTCTATTCTGAAGTCTACCCATGGGATGAAATACCTAACTTAGATTCTGTTGATGGTTTTGTCCTATCAGGTGGTCCTGAATCATCAAACATAGAAGGCAACCCAAATATTTTCAATGAAATACTTGAATCCAATAAACCTATTCTTGGTATTTGTTATGGAATGCAAGTTTTAGCTTTTCAAGAAGGTGGAGAAATACAGAATGAAGGAAAAAAAGAATTTGGTTACGCGAAGATAGACTTAAATAATCAAACTTCTTTATTTGCCGATACCTCAGACTCAATTGATGTGTGGATGTCACATGGAGATAAA
>CAYFES010000021.1:0-14073 GCA_964342225.1 uncultured Gammaproteobacteria bacterium | reverse complement strand
TAAATAGTTTTGTTGGAATCTTAATATAATGATATGCAGGAGCCATAAAAAAGTCAGTATTAGGAAAAAGATTCTTCTTTTCTTTCAAATCCTCTTCCATAATTGCAGCTACATCATGCAATATTTTTTTAGGGTGCGATTTACTTAACTCTTTGGAATAAGCTTTTATTATGTCACTTCTAGGATCTTTAACTGAATATACAGCATGCCCAAATCCCATAATTTTTTCTTTGTTTTCTAATTTTCTGTCTATGTAATCTCTTACTTCATCTGTTGAATTTATTTCTTCAAGCATTTTCATTGCCTCTTCATTTGCACCTCCATGGAGAGGTCCTCTTAAACTTCCTACGGCTGCTGTTAAGCAAGAGTGAATGTCTGATAATGTTGATGCACAAACTCTTCCAGTAAAAGTAGAGGCATTAAATTCATGCTCAGCATAAAGAGTTAAGGACACATCTAAAGTCTCTTTATGTAAATCTTCAATATCTTCTTGTCTTAAAAGTTTAAGGAAATGTCCTGCAACTGATTTTTCGCCTGTATTTTGTTCAACTTTAATATTTTCATGAGAATGCTTGTACCAATAAACAATAGCTGTAGAGGTCACACCTAAAAGTCTTTTTGATATAGACAACTGATCATCAAAACTTTTCTCTGGCTCAGTTACGCCCATATAAGAAATAATAGTTCTTATAACTTCCATAGGATGAGCTTCAGCTGGTATTGATTCAAGAACTGAAACTAATGAATCAGGCATAGTTCTCAATGACATTAGCTCATTTTCAAAATCAGATAACTGTTCTTTATTTGGCAAATGTCCCAAAAGCAATAAGTGTGCAACTTCTTCAAAAGAAGCATGTTTAGCTAAATCTTCAATCTTGTAGCCTAGATACCTTAAACTTCCCTCTTGTTCTACGGTTGATAAAGAAGTCTGTCCTGCTGTTTGCCCTCTTAATCCGGCTCCTTCTAGTTTTTTCATTGCTTTATTTCGTAAAAATTTATTCCTCTCTTAATAATTTCTCTACCTCTAGATTTTCTCCATTTATTTGTATCTCTTAGACTATATACACAGCCACAATACTCTTGTTTATAGAATTTCTCTTTTTTAGAAATTTCTAACATTCTTGAAGATCCGCCTTGCTTTCTCCAATTGAAATCCCAGAAGCCCAAACTATTATAACGATTTGCAGCTTTTAGACCAGAATTGTTGATTTGCTCTAAGTCTTTCCACCTAGAAATTCCTAATGTAGTTGCAAATATTTTAAAATTATTTTCATGCGCATATAGGGCTGTTCTTTCAAAACGCATATCAAAACATACAGTACATCTTTTTCCTCTTTCAGGTTCATTTTCTAAACCTTTGATTCTTTCGAACCAATTATCTTTATCATAATCTGCATCAATGAAATCAAAGCCTAGTTTTTCTGCAAAACGAATATTTTCATCTTTTCTGATTTCATATTCTTCCTTTGGGTGTATGTTGGGATTATAAAAATATATTGTTGTATCTATGCCTGAAGCAGCAACTGCTTCCATGATTTCACCAGCGCATGGAGCGCAGCAACTATGAAGTAATAGTTTTTTTTCCTTGTTTGGCATTTCAAGTTTTGGTCTATCGAAATTATCTAACGAAAAATTATTCATTGGTGTCTTATAAAATGATCTTCTTTATCTTCGGCCCATTTAAAAAAATCGCTTTCATCTCCTCCTCTGCTTACGTGAAAGTTTCTACTTGTATACCATTTTCCATCATCATACCAAAAATAGATGCCATCAAGATTTTGCTTTTCTTCAAATTGCTCAAACTTTTGTAGATATTCTGCGTGTTCTTCTTCCCATTTCTCAAATTTGCTTTCATCCCCCCCTCTGCTTAGATGAAATTCTCTGCTTGTCCACCAATCCCCATTTTCAGCCCAAAAATGAACTTCATGCACAAGACTATATAATTCATGTCCATCCTCAGGTTCTAGCTCCCAAGACCTCTCTACTAAATACTCATCAATAAAATCAATTCTTCTTATTAAAGGTATTTTCCTCAAAATTTTTCTAAATTGTATAAATGATTTTAAAAGGAGGTCATTCACTTAATAAGTAATTCCTTAAATCATTGTAGTTATCAAAATTGATTATATCAGTCCTGGAATCTTTTATTTCTTGAGGCGCAAAGATAAATGCTCCAGATGATTGATCTATCATCTGTATGTCATTGTAAGAGTCTCCTATACAGAAACATTCAAAATTCATGCTTTGGAATCCTTTCACTACATTCTTTTTAGGTTCTTCTTGTCGTTTCTTGTAATCGACAATGAATCCATTGTCGATTTTTAAGTGATGACAAAATATAGGATAATTGCCAAGTTTTTTTATTACTGGCATGCACAATTCATAAAAAGTATCTGAAACAATAATTATTTGATAATGATTATTTAGTGAATCTAGAAAATCTTTAGCTCCATTAAATGGCTCTATGCTGTTTAAGAATTCTAATAGAGACTCATAGCTAATTTTCTTCTTTTGAAGTGCTGACATTCTTGCAGCCATTAGCCTATCAAAATCTGGAATATCGCGAGTTGTAAGATCGAGCTCAGGCACTTTGAACTCTTTACCTATCTCTTGCCAAATTTCAGGAGCAAGAGTTCCTTCTAGATCACTGCAAAGTATTTTCATTTGGGATTATTTATCCCGTATGGTACATGACCAGTTGATACATGACTAGTAGCTTCAATACAGTTCTCTGCTAGATCATCAAAAAAAATATCAGCAGAAAAGCCTTTTAAAAATTTTCCTTTTGATAGGCCGCCAAGAAAGAAAGTTTCATCTATTCTTATATTCTCTTTTCTTAATGTATTTATAACTCTTTTGTGTGCAGGAGCAGCTCTTGCAGTCACTAAAGCTATTCTAATTGGACATTTATTTGCAGAATATTTTGATTGAATAATATTTAGCTTTTTTAAAAAGCCATTAAAAGGTCCTGGAGCTATAAGTTTTTTTGATTTGCCTTCTTCTTTTAGGTAAGTCTTTAATCCTTTCTTTTTAAAAGCAATTTCTGATTCGTCAGAAAAAATAACTGCATCTGCATCAAAACCAATTCGTAATTGTTTGCTTTTTGAGGGTTGGTAATTTTCAGTAAAAATATGAGCAGCTGCAATATTATTCTCTAAAGCAACTTTTACATCATTTATATCTGCAGACAAGAATAAATCTATATCTAAAGCATCAACGTAAGGGAATGGACTTTCACCGCCAGAAAATACAGCTCTAGTAATATCTAATTTATTTTTTTCAATAGAATTAAAAATTCTTAGTCCTGTATCAGAGCTGTTTCTTGATAACAAGATGACTTCAACAATCTTATCTTTTGGCCTATTCATCTTTAATAGTTTTTCTACTAAAGAAAAGGCTACGCCCTTATCTAAAGAGACATCTTCATGCTTTCTCTGGTAATCTGCATACTTTTTGATACCCTTTTTTTTATAAATTTCATGGCCTTCATTGAGGTCAAAAAGTGCTCTAGAACTAATTCCAATTTTTAATATAGACATAAAGTTTGTATATTTTAATATTTACTGTATATAATTACAGTATATGATAAACCTAACAGCTCAACAGATCAAAGTCTTTGATGTAATTAAAGACTCTTTAAAGAATAATGGCTATCCGCCAACAAGAGTAGAAATTGCAAAAATTTTAGGCTTTAAATCAGTGAATGCCGCAGAATCGCATATAAAAGCTCTCGTAAAAAAAGGTGTTATAGAGAAGGTTCCTGGATCATCCAGAGGAATAAAATTGATTGAAGAAGTTTCTGGTATTCCTCTTATTGGTGCAGTGGCAGCAGGAACTCCTATACTTGCTTACGAGAATGTTGAAAAGAATATACCCTTTAACCCTCTAACTAAAAATGTCGATTTTTTCCTAAGAGTTAGCGGAGACAGTATGGTTGATGCAGGAATTTTAAATGATGATCTAGTTGGAATTAAAAAATCAGCAGATGCACAAAATGGTGAAATCATTGTAGCGAGAATAGATGATGAAGTAACTCTTAAAAGATTTAAAAAAGATAGCAAAGGCTTAAGATTAATTGCTGAAAACAAAAACTACGACGATATTCTGGTAGATGAAAGTTCAAATTTTGCAATTGAAGGAAAGGCAGTTGGTATTTTAAGAGAGAATATCTAGCTTAGTGTACTACTCTATTTGAATTATCTTTCGTTAATAAAGTTTCTAATATATCTTCATCTAAAGAATCGACATCAATATCACTATTTAGAGTTTCTATTCCTGTTTTAATCATTTCTTTGGCAACATCAAATTCCATGCCATTCAAAAGTGATTTCACTTCTGATGAAAATTCTATTTTTACTAAAGGTGAATCTTTGAGATCAGATCGTCTTAGAACTACAACACCTTCTGAAATTTCAACAAGCTCTAAATACTTAGACATATTTTTATATTAGGTTCTTTTTGAAATTATTAAAGTCTTTTTGTTAACTTCTAGGCATTTCTTTCCAAGAATTGTCTTCATAGACATAAATCCACTTCTTTTTCTTGCCATTTAATTCTGAGGAAAGATAGTGACTGCCATCTTTTCTATTAAATCTTATTACAAGATCATCGCCTTCTGGATCAGAAGTGAGTGCAGATGAAAAAATGCTGTATTTTTCAGGTAGCTGATCTACTACACCAAGGATCTCTTTAACTAAAGGTGCTCTTGTTTCTCTATTTTTAGGAAATTGTGAAGCTGCCAAGAATAGACCTTTCAAGCTATCTCTTAAAAGGTAGAAATCATCACATTTTTGACACTTGATATCTTCTAATTTAATTGGATCCATGAAAATAGGCTTCAATTCTCCATTTTTCATGATTTGTCTAGTTGCGCCACATTCATCCTGACAACTGAAGTATTTTCCAAATCTTCCTAGTTTCATTTCCATTTTTGCATCACATTTATGACAATCAATTAATTCTTCATCTCCATTTTTAGGTTTGATAAATTGGCCTTTCTCAAATTTAGTACCAGGACATATTGGGGAGTTTGAACAAATATGTAGCTTTTTATTTTCATCTATAATGAAACCATCCATAGTTGAACCACATAAATCGCACTTAGTTTTATTAAATATACTTTCTGCTTCTTTATCGTCGTCGTCTGAAAAAAGATCTACAGATATTAAAGAGCTAGTCTTTTTGCACTGTTCATCTCCTTCAAGTAAGTATCCCTCACACCCTAAAAATTGGCCATTATGATTGGTTCTTAAATGCATGCGCTTACCTGTTCCGCATGAACATTCAACATCTGTATCTATTGGAGGATTTCTTTCCATAGATTCATCTGCCTTGCTCTTAGCGTCTTCAAATACCTCATTAAAATCTTCAAGCAGTTTTTTCCAATCTTCTTTTCCTTCAGCAACTTTGTCGAGGTTTTTCTCCATTTCAGCAGTAAAACCGTAATCCATGATATTTTTAAAGGAGTTTTGCAATCTATCAGTAACAAGATTCGCTATTTTTGTAGCATAAAGTCTTTTATTTTCACTCCTCACATAACCCCTATCCTGGATTGTTGTAATAGTCTCTTGGTATGTTGAAGGTCTGCCTATCCCCTTCTTCTCTAATTCTTTGACTAAGCTTGCCTCTGAATATCTTGAAGGAGGTTTAGTAAAATGTTGTGAATTATCTACTAACTCTATTGTTTTATTAATACCTACATCTAATCCGGATAATTCATAATCAACATAACCGCTTGATTTACTTGGCGGCATTACCTTATAGAAACCATCAAAACTAATGCTACTTAATGAAGTTTCAAAAATATTATTATCAAACTTAGCCTTAATACTATTTACAGTTAATTCTGGTTGTGGCATTTGAGATGCAACAAATCTATCCCATATCAATTTATAAAGTTTTTTATGATCTTCAGATAATGAAAGTTCATCAGTCTTGAAAGTTACATCTGTTGGCCTAATAGCTTCATGAGCTTCCTGAGAGTTTGAAGACTTAGAAGCAAAGTTTCTTGGAGTGCTATAGGCTTCACCATAAGTATCTAGTAAATATTGTTTGCAATTATTTTGTGCAAGAACACTTATATTAGGCGAATCAGTTCTGATGTATGTTATATAGCCTCCGGTATAAAGATCTTGTGCTAGCTTGTTAGTCTTTTTAAGACTATAGCCAAGAAATGAACTTGCTGATTGCTGCATCGTCGATGTTATGAATGGAGGTCTTACAGAAACTTTTCTTTTCTTTTTTTCATTTTCTGTTATTTCTAAATCTGCACCTTGGAAGTTATTTGCTAATTCTAGAGCTTCACTTTCATTTTTTATCTCTAAGTCTGATTTCTTTGTATTTAATTTAAATCTTATATTCCTATCATCATGTTTGATCTCAATTTCAATTTCCCAATATTCTTCTGGAGTAAATGCTTTTATGCCCATCTCTCTTTCGACTACTAAACGAACAGCAACAGACTGAACTCGTCCAGCTGATAACTTCCCATAACTTCCAATTTTTTTCCAAAGCATTCCTGAAAGATCATAGCCAACTACTCTGTCCAAGATTCTTCTAGCTTTTTGAGCATTAATGAGCTCTTCATTTAATTTGCTAGGGTTATCAAAAGCATCTTTGATAGCCGTTTTTGTAATCTCATTGAAACGGACTCTAATGTAGTTGTGTTTTTTTCCTAAGATTTCTTTTAGATGCCAAGCAATTGATTCTCCTTCTCTATCTAAATCAGTTGCCAGAAAAATATCTTCCACACCTTTAGCGGCACTCTTTAGTTCTTTAACTACTTTGGTTTTTTTGGGGTCAATCTCATAAGATATACTCCAATCTTTACGATCAATAGCCTTTTCACCTTTAGGCAATTTCCTCACATGACCAACACTAGATTTAACAATATATTCCTTGCCAAGATATTTGCTAATAGTTTTTGCTTTTGCCGGTGACTCGACTATTACTAATGATTTATCTGCCATTTTTTACAATTCTTCTAACCTGATTAGGGCCTTCATAGACTAATCCTGTATACATTTGAACTAGATCTGCACCCATATCAATTTTTTCGTTATAAGAATCTACATCAAAAACACCACCGACTGCAACAAGTATTTTTTCTTCGTTAAGATTTTTTTTGACGAACTTTAAAAGTTCATTTGATTTATTTTGTATCGCTAAACCTGAAATTCCGCCTGGCAAACTACCAACATTTAGTTCTTTTTTCAGTTCTTGATTGTTAGATGTATTTGAGATTATAACTCCATCAATTTTTGATAAATTAATTAATTCTATTAACTCTAAGTAAGTTTGATTATCTTCATCTGGAGACAATTTTATAAAAATTTTTGGTTTGTTATTTGTATTATCGCGCTCTTCAAGAACAACCCTTATAACTTTTTCTATATTTTCTTTTTTATGTAAATCTCTTAACTCCGGTGTATTTGGAGAAGAAATATTTATAGCTACATAATCTGCATACTTTGCCAAAGATCTCATACAAATTGAATAATCTTCATGAAATCTATCTGCTGGTGTTGATTTATTTGGGCCAATATTTATACCTAAAGTGCAATTATGATTTAATTTTTCTAGCCTATTCTTAATTTCTTCTGTGCCATCATTGTTAAAGCCTAGACTATTTAATAGAGACTCTTGATTAACTAATCTTTTTAATCTGGGTTTAGGATTTCCATATTGAGGTTTAGGTGTAACCGTTCCAATCTCTATAAAACCAAAACCTATGTTGTCCATTTCTTTAATTAATTCTCCATTTTTATCAAGGCCAGCAGCTAAACCAAGCCTATTCTTGATTTTTAAACCTTTTATTTCTTTTGATTCTTGAGGAAATTTATAAAGAGATGAAAATATTTTTAGATAGAAGAGAGAGAGTTTTTGCGCAAATTCAGGCGGCAGAATAAATATTAATCTTCGAAAAAACTTATAAATTTTTCTTTTCCTCTATGAATGATTCTAATTCAGAATTTAATTCTTCATCAGCTAAACCAAATTCAATATTGGCTTTTAAATAACCAGATTTGCTTCCACAATCAAAGCGCAAACCGTCAAATTCATATCCAATAAAATTTTTAATATCACTTAATATGGCATCTGTTATCTGCACTTCTCCATTTTTTCCAGGATTATCATTATCAATATGATTAAAGATAGTTTGATTAAATAGGTACCTTCCAATTGATGCTAAATTAGATGGTGCATCAACATAATCTGGCTTTTCAACAATACCATTAATGGTTGATATTTTTCCATCCGTTGATTCAGGTGAGATAACACCATATTTAGAGATTTCTTCATTTTCAATTTTCTGTAGAGCTAAGACTTGTTTATTCTCAGATTTAGCAATATCAATCATTTGTTCCGTTACATTTGCTCCTTTAGTCATAAATAGGTCATCAGGAAGTATTACAAAAAACCATTCACCTTCATCTATAACATCTTTTGCGCAACTAATTGCATGACCTAACCCTTTTGGCTCACCCTGTTCTATATATGTAAATTTAGCTTCTGATCCGCCTATGTTTTTTATTGTTGATGCCAAATCTTCTTTGCCATCTTCCATCAACTTGTTAAAAAGATCATTATCTTCCTCAAAATGTTTTTTTATGCTTGATTTTGAGTGATGTGTAATAAAAATAAACTCTTCTATACCAGCTTTTGAAGCCTCTTCAATTGCATACTGTATTAATGGCTTATCAACTACAGGTAGCATCTCTTTTGGTGTTGATTTAGTTGCGGGCAAGAATCTTGTGCCAAGACCAGCAACTGGAATTACCACTTTTTTTATTAACATAGTGCTTGGATTATACAGAAAGTCTTGATGCAGAGCTATTTTTCATCTTTTGATAAGCTCCAATGTAGCTTATCACGGCATGTTTCAAAGAAATCATGATCTTTAGGATGTAACAGCCGAAAGCTCTGCTTACTTTTTGTTACAGTAAAGTCTTTGAGATTTTCTTTAATTTTGATCTCTTCATTGCCATCAATAATTATGTAACTTTCAGTCTCAGGAGGCGTTTTTGTTAATGTAACCTCTATTTTTGATTCACTTGAAATAATTAATGGTCTTGCTGATAAAGAAAGTGGATTCAAAGAAGTTATCACAAATGCATTGACCGATGGAGATATTATTGGACCTCCTGCTGATAAAGAATAGGCTGTTGAACCATTTGATGTCGAGATAATCAAACCATCTGCTCTTTTTCTATAAACAAAGTCTCCATCTACCCTTACTTCAAATTGCATTAATTTATAACTTTTCTGAGTGTGAAGAACTATTTCATTAAATGCTGTGTATTTTTTGCCGTTATAGTTGCATTCTAAAGCTTCCTTTTCTTCAGCAATATTAGTACCGTTTAGCACTTCCATTAGCCCAACTTCTAAATTTTCATAATCTAAATCAGCCATAAAACCTACTTTTCCTAGGTTTATTCCTAAAAATGAACAATCAAGAGATGAAAACTCTTTAGCTGCTGAAAGCATTGAACCGTCCCCTCCAATGACTAACACTAGATCAAAGCTGTCATTTTTGTGTGTTCCATAAACTTCATAAGAGACTGAATTCTCTTTAAAGATATTTTCTACATCATTAAGTGCTTTACTAGATTTTTCCAAATCATACGCAACCACTAAAATACTTTTATAATTTAACATTGAGCAAATATTTTAGAAATTTATGAACAAATTAGATAGTAAATTAAGAGAACTTATTATTACTTTCAGAAAATTAAGAGATCCAGTATCTGGATGTCCTTGGGATAAAGAGCAAGATTTTAAGTCTATAGCAAGCTGCGCTATTGAAGAATCTTATGAGGTTGCGGATGCAATAGAAAGAGAGGATTTTGAAGATTTAAAAGCTGAATTAGGAGATCTTTTGTTTCAAATAGTTTTTCACTCTGAAATGGCAAAGGAAAAAGATTTATTCACTATTGAAGATGTTATAGACGAGTTAAATTCAAAACTAATCAGAAGACATCCTCATGTTTTTGATGATGGAAACGTAAAAGATGCCGAAGATAGCTTAAGAATTTGGGAAGATGTAAAAGCAGAGGAAAGATCAAGCAAAAATTTAGACTCAGTAATGGATGATGTGCCTAAGAATTTACCAAGTCTGACCAGAACCAAAAAACTTCAGAAAAGAGCTACAAGAGTAGGCTTTGATTGGAGCAACTCTAAACAAATTCTAGAAAAGATTGATGAAGAGATTGCTGAATTAAAAGATGAGGACACAAAATTGAATAAAGAAGGTATCGCTGAAGAAATCGGAGATATATTTTTTACTTTAATCAGGCTTTCTGGATATCATGGCCTTGAGCCAGAAGATATTATCAGAAAAACTAATTTAAAATTTGAGAATAGATTCAGAAAAATGGAAAATGAAGCTAAATCTATGAAAACTAGTTTAGATAAGATGAATTTAGAAGAACTTGAGAAACTTTGGCAGAAAATAAAATGATAAGAGTATTAAGAGGGATAATAACTTTTACACTAATTCTTATAACTGCTATCTTGGTTATCATTATAGTAGTGCCTATTGGGCTTCTTAGATTTATTCCTTACAAACCATTACAGATTTTAATTTTAAAAATCAATGACTCTTTCGGTGAACTTACTTTAGCTTCATGGAAAGCAATACAAGACCTTATGCATAGACCTAAATATAAAGTATATGGCGATGATAAATTAAAAAAGGGTATATGGCAGTTCACAACCATAAACCATCTGAGTTGGGCTGATATATTCGTATTTCTTTACTTCACTAACTACAAAATGGGCGTGCCTAAAATATTTATGAAAGCAGAATTATGGTGGCTTCCTATTACTTGGGCAGCAAATATCGGTCTTGGCATGCCGTTCGTTGTAAGGCGAACTAAAGAACAAATAAGAGCAAATCCTGAACTGGCAAAAACAGATAAAGAATCAACAATTCGTGCGTGCAAAATGTATGAACTTTACCCTACAAATGTTTGTGGTTTTATTGAAGGAACAAGAATAGATAGGATGAAATACAATAATTCAAATAGTAAGTTTGATAATTTAATGCCACCAAAAATTGGAGGAATGGGCTACACACTTGAAGTCATGCCTTACATTAATCACTTAACTGATATAACCCTTGTATACAAATCAAATAAAAGATCATTCTGGAGTTTTCTTTGTGGAGATATGAAGGAAGCAAGTGTAACCATAAATACCTATGAGATACCTAAGAATCTAATAGATAGAGATTATGCTACTGATAATAATGCAAGAGAAGAATTAAGGACTTTTCTAGAAGAGATTTGGGTAGAAAAAGACCAGATTATTGAAAAACAAAAAGTGAAATATGGCATTAAATCGGTTTTCTAAATTTTTTCTATTACTTTTATTAGTTGGATGTTCTGATCAGAATACTCAGCCTAATATTGATTATTCTAAAGAGTTTGATTCTATTATTAACAAGTTTAATGAATCCTCTATATTGGAATTTAATAAATCTAATTACCTTAATGAAGCTTTCATAAACGAGTTCTTGAAGAAATTAGACCCTCAAAAAACTGTTTTCATTCAAGCTGATATTGATGAGATTATGAATCTAGAAATTGTTTCAGACGATTATCTAATCTTTAAAAAGAGTGTTGAAAAATTTTATCAGAGATTCAATGAATCAATCTCTTACAGAATAAAGCTTTTAAGATCATATAATTTTGACCTCAATAAAGATGAATATATTTTTCTTGAATCTAGAGAAAGCTATTTTATTAATAAAAGTGAAAAAAATGACTATCAGAGAAAATATCTAAAAAATGAGATTATTGCTCAAATGCTTGAAGAAAAGTCTTATAAAGAATCAATTAAGGAATTGTCACAGTCTTATGCTGATAGAGCTTCCTCTTTAAGAAAAGTAAGAGAATCAGATAAGTTTGGATTGTTAGCAAATAACTTCCTATCTTTATTTGATCCTCATTCTTCATATTTTTCTAAAAGAGATTTAGAAAATTGGAATTTAAGAATGAACTTAAGTTTTGAAGGCATAGGTGCAATTCTTGGTTATGAGAATGAAAAAGCAAGAATAGAAGAATTAATGCCTGGCGGTCCTGCTATAAATTCAAAAAAAATAAAAGTAGGAGACAAAATTATTCGAGTAGGTGAAGGGCAACAAGGAAAATTAATCAATGTTGTTGGTTGGAGGTTAGATGACATAGTAGAAAGAATAAGAGGTGAAGAAGGCACAATAATTAAATTAGAAATTGAAAATGAAGATGGTAAAAATGTTATTGAACTAGAAAGAGGAAAAGTTTCCCTTGAAGAAAGTGATGCTTCTAAAGAAATTTTAGAATTCAATGGCAAAAAACTGGGCTATATTAAAGTTCCGTCTTTCTATAGCGACACTGAATGCCTTAAATTAAATAATTATGCATGCAAAAGTGCCACTAATGATGTTCAAAGATTTCTAAGAGACTTCAGATTTGAAGACATAGAAGGATTAATAATGGATCTAAGGAATAATGGAGGGGGATATCTGCATGAAGCTGATTCTTTAACTAGATTATTTATAAACTATGGTCCAACTGTTCAAATAAAAAGCCCTAATAAAGATGTAATTATTTATGATTCTTGGAAATCAAATAGGTCTTGGAATAAGCCTCTCATAGTCTTAGTAAATAAATTTTCAGCTTCAGCTTCTGAGATATTTGCTGGTGCAATGCAGGACTACAATAGAGCAATAATTGTTGGTCAAACAACATTTGGTAAAGGTAGTGTTCAGAGATTTACAGAAACAGAGAATGGTCAAATAAAAATAACAGATTCTTTATATTACAGAGTTACAGGAGAGCCTACACAGATTTTTGGTGTTAAACCAAATCTAGAAATACCTTCTCTAATAGACAGTGATGGTCTTGGCGAAGATAGATATGAAAATGCTATAAAGCCATCTCGAATAGAAAACTCATGGTACTACTCAAATGAGGCATTCAATATGGATGTATACCTTACAAATCATGAGAGAAGACTTGCAGATTCTAAATACTTTTCAGAAATGAGTATCATTAAAAATTATAGAGATAGCAATAAAAAAAGACTAAGTTTGCAAATAACAGAAAGAGAATCAAATTATGAAGACAATAAACAAAGAAACCTTAAATTAATTAATCTCGGTAGAGAAATATCTGGAAAAGATCTTTTTGAAACTTATGAAGAATATTTAGATCGTGAAATTGACGATAGTTTTGTGCTTGATGCTGAAATAGACCAATCATTAAAAATTTTAATGGATTTAATTGAGGTGAAATCATGATAAGAATTATTAGTTTCAACATTAATGGTTTGAGAGCTAGACCTCATCAATTAGAAGAATTAAAAATAAAATATGATCCCGATATTATTGCCATCCAAGAAATTAAAGTTAGTGATGAAGACTTTCCTCCCAACATACCTGAAGAATTAGGTTATCTTTATTTTAATTATGGTCAAAAGGGATTCCATGGAGTTGCAATTTTTTCAAAGATACAGCCAATAAATGTGCAAAAAGGTTTAAATGGTGGGGATGATGAAATTCAAAAAAGATATGTACAGTGTGACTACAAAACTGACTTAGGCATCATATCGGTTTGTAATTCATATTTTCCTCAAGGGGAAAATAGAAAACATCCAGATAAATTTCCATATAAAGAAAGATATTACAAAAGAATAACTAAACATATGTCTTCCTTAGATAACGTTATATTGACAGGTGATTTTAATATAGCTCCAAATAGAAATGATATTGGTATGAATGAAGATGGGATAAAGAGATGGTTGAGTCAGGGGCATACTGCTTTCTTGCCTGAAGAATTAGAGTGGTATGAGAGATTAACCTCTCTTGGACTTAAAGATATATGGAGAGAACAGAATCCTGATTCAACAAAATGCTCGTGGTTTGATTATCGTTCAAGAGGCTTTGATCAAGACCCTAAAAGAGGGTTAAGAATTGATCATTTTCTTTTATCTGAAAAGCTACAAAATAAATATATATCTTCTGAGATAGATCATGAAGTCAGAGCAATGGAAAAACCATCTGATCACTGTCCGGTAGTTTTAGATTTAGAT
>CAYFES010000020.1:0-14357 GCA_964342225.1 uncultured Gammaproteobacteria bacterium | reverse complement strand
AACAGCTCTTGCTAATAAAGTTTTACCGGTTCCAGGAGGTCCTACCATCAGAATTCCTCTTGGGATTTTTCCTCCTACTTTTATAAATTTTGCTGGATCTTTTAAGAAATCAACTAATTCTTTAACATCATCTTTAGCTTCTTCGCAGCCAGCCACATCATTGAAATTTGTTTTAACATGTCCACCATCTAATAGTTTTGCCTTACTTCTTCCAAAAGTCATAGGGCCGCCTTTGCCGCCAACTCCACCTTGCATATTTCTCATGAACAAAAAGAAAATACCTAAAAGGAGAAGTAAAGGAAATGCTCCTATTAATAGCTGAGACCAAATACTTGGTTTATCAATTGCTTCATAAGATTCACTAACATCGTTCTCATTTAATATCATTTTTAATTCTTGGTCTTGCACATAGGCTGGCAATATAACAGTAAATTTTGTTTCATTGTGTCTTTCAGCTTCAACAGTCATTTGATCGCCTTTATGAACTATTGTTTTAACTTTTTTTGCTTGAACTTCTTTTTTAAACTCAGAATAAGTTAATTCCTCTTTTACAGAGCCACGCGAATAGCCATCAAGAAGCGTAAAAATCAATGCTCCAGCGATTATCCAAAAAAATACATTTTTCACTAAATTTTTCATGTTTTCTCTATTTAAGGACTAATCCTAACAAATAAACCTCTGGTGAAGAAGTTTTTGAAGCAAGCGGTTTTTCAATGTATACATTAGTGAATAGTCTTTCAAACTCTTTCTTTAAATAAAGCAAATTAGAATTATTGAATGATTTAATCAATAACGCTCCATCAGGCTTTAGTATTTTTTTTGATAGCTCTAAACAGAATAAGTTCAAATCCTTATTACCTTCTTCATCAACTATTTTTATTCCTGAGAGATTGACTGACATATCACTTAGGATTAAATCTACAGAATTAGAGTAATCTTCAATTTTTTTATTGAATTTATCTGAATATAAATCAAGTTTGTAGAAATTAATGCCCTCAACTTCTTTCATATCCAATAGATCGATCGCTATACATTCGCAATCACTTTTCTTATTCTTTGAAATCACTTGAGACCAACCACCAGGAGAAGATCCAAGCTCAAAAATTAGATTAGATTTAGAGATTAACTGATATTTTTTATCAATCTCTAATAGCTTATAGCTTGCTCTACTTCTATAACCTTCAGATTTTGCACGTTTAGCCCATGTATCAAAAGTATTCTTCAAATTATTTCAATGCTGATAATTTCAAACTCTTTTAAACCACTAGGAGTATGGACTTCCACAACATCGCCAAGCTCTTTTTTTAATAGTGACTGAGCTATTGGAGTTGTGAGAGATATTGTGTTCATCTCAATGTCTGCTTCTGCTTCTCCAACTATTTGATATTTATGACTTTCTTCGTTCTCAAGGTCTTTAATTACGACAGTTGAACCAAAAATTACTTTTCCTTGACTATCTATAGACTTATATTCAACTGCTTGAGATGTAGCAAGAACCTCCTCTAATTCCCTTATTCTTGCCTCATTTAATCCTTGTTCTTCTCTAGCAGCATGATACTCAGCATTCTCTTTTAAGTCTCCATGTGCCCTTGCTTCTGAAATGGCATCTATAATTTCTTGTCGTTTTACATTCTTTAGATTATCTAATTCCGATCTAAGTTTTTGTTGACCTTCTGGTGTTATTGGCTTTTTTTCCATATTAAGAACTTTGTAATGGTTTATATGTCCAATTTTCTACACCCTTTTCTAAAGATTCAGTAATTGCAAAACCTCCAGATATGGTAGTTGTAAAAAATACACTATGTTCTAAAGCTGAACGACGAATTGAAGCTGAATCTTTTGTTGCCTGTCTGCCTTCAGTGGTATTAATAATCATATTAATTTCTTTATTAAGAATAGCATCAACGATATGAGGTCTACCTTCAAGAACTTTATTAATAGTTTTAACTTTAATATCTGTTCCTTCTAATGCTTTTGCAGTTCCTTTTGTTGCAATTATGCTAAAACCTAAATTTATTAATTTTTTACACAAATCCGGTAAATGTTTTTTATCTGCATCCTTTACGCTAACAAATACATTGCCTCCATTTGGTATTTCTTCTCCAGCCCCTCTTACTGCTTTTCCAAATGCTTCTCCAAAACTATCACCCTGTCCCATGACTTCACCTGTTGACTTCATTTCTGGCCCTAAAATTGGATCTACTTTTCTAAATTTATTGAAAGGAAATACTGGAGCTTTAACAGCATAGTTGGTTGGCATTATTTCTGCATCTAACTCAAGTTCTTTAAGAGTCTTTCCTAGAATAATCTTAGAAGCTATCTTGGCTAATGATGTTCCTATGCATTTTGAAAGAAAAGGAATTGTTCTTGATGCTCTTGGATTAACTTCTATCATATAAAATTTCCCATCTTTAACAGCTATTTGAGCATTCATAAGACCAACAACATCCAATTTCTTGGCTACAGCTTTAATTTCTTTTTTTAGTGTATGCAACTGTGAATCTCCAACGCTGTATGGAGGGAATGAACAAGAACTATCACCTGAGTGTATTCCTGCTTCTTCTATATGTTGCAAAACGCCGCCAATTAAAGCATCTTCCCCATCGCAAACAACATCAATATCCAACTCGACTGCATCATCTAAGAATTTTTCGATTAATAGTGGATTGTCAGCTGATATATCAATCATATTGGTTAAATAATTTCTTAAATCTTTGTCTGTGTAGATTAATTCCATGGCTCTACCACCTAGAACATAAGATGGTCTTACGATAACTGGGTAACCCAATTCATCAACTGCAAGTTTTGCTTCTTCAGAAGTTTGAGCAATACGATTTTCTGGTTGAAGAAAATTAAATTCTGAAAGAAAAGATTTAAATTTTTCTCTATTTTCTGCAGTATCTATTGAAGATGATGGGGTCCCTAATACCTTTATACCGTTTTTTTCAAACTCATCAGTTAATTTTAATGGGGTCTGGCCTCCAAACTGAACAACAACACCTTCAGGTTTTTCGTGTCTTATTATTTCAAAAACATCTTCTGTAACAATTGGCTCAAAATATAACTTATCTGACACATCAAAATCAGTAGAGACTGTTTCAGGGTTTGAATTTATCATTATCGTTTCTACTCCTTCTTCTCTGAAAGCTAAAGCTGCCTGAACACAACAATAATCAAACTCAATTCCTTGACCTATCCTATTGGGACCACTTCCAAGAACAACAATTTTCTTATTTTGAGAAACAGTAGATTCATTTTCTTGCTCATATGTTGAATAGAGATAATTGGTGGTACTGTCAAATTCAGCTGCACATGAATCTACTCTTTTAAAGACAGGATGTATCTCTAGATCATATCTATGTTTTCTTACTTGTTCTTCTGAAATATCAAGTAAATTAGCTATTCTTACATCAGAAAAACCTTTTTTCTTGAATGATAAAAGCTTGGGTCTATCTAAGTCTGATAGCTCTAATCCTAAAAGAGTATTTTCATATTCAATGAGTTCTTTTATTTGATGCAAGAACCACCTATCTATTTTGCAAGAATCAAAAACCTCATCAAATGACCAATTACGCCTAAATGCTTCCGCAACATACCAAAGTCTTTTTTCTCCTGGCGTTGATAGCTCCAATTTAAGAGCTCCATTTCCTTCGTTACCTTTCAATACAGATGAAAGGCCAAATAAACCATTTTCCATAGACCTTATTGCTTTTTGAAATGATTCTTGAAAATTTCTACCTATTGCCATTACCTCTCCTACAGATTTCATCTGAGTTGTCAGTCTAGGATCTGTTTCAGGAAACTTTTCAAAATTAAATCTTGGAATCTTCGTAACTACATAATCAATTGTTGGTTCAAAAGAAGCTGGAGTTTTCCCATCTGTTATATCATTTTTTAATTCATCCAATGTATAACCTACAGCAAGTAGTGCTGCTACTTTAGCAATAGGAAATCCTGTTGCCTTAGAAGCTAAAGCCGACGATCTGCTGACTCTTGGATTCATTTCAATTACTACCAATCTTCCATCTTCAGGATTCTGTGCAAATTGAACATTTGAACCTCCTGTTTCAACACCTATTCTTCTTAAGATTTTGAAAGATGCATCTCTCATTTCTTGATACTCTTTATCAGTAAGAGTCTGAGCAGGTGCAACTGTAATTGAATCTCCAGTATGGACTCCCATTGGATCAACATTTTCTATTGAGCAGACAATGATGCAATTGTCATTTCTATCTCTAACTACTTCCATTTCAAACTCTTTCCACCCAACCAAAGACTCATCTATTAACAATTCTTTTGTAGGTGAAAGTTTTAGACCATTCATGCATATCTCTTCAAATTCTTTTAAGTTATATGCTATTCCTCCTCCTGTTCCCCCTAAGGTAAATGAAGGACGAATGACACAAGGTAATCCTATTTCTTTATATATCTCCCATGCATCTTCCATAGAATGAGCAAAACCAGATCTAGGAGTCTCAAGCTTTAATTCTTTCATGCATTTATCAAATTTTTCTCTATCTTCAGCGTTATCAATTGCTTCTTTGTTAGCGCCTATCATCTCAACCGAATGTTTTTCAAGTATTCCTCTTGAAGCAAGATCTAAGGAAACATTAAGTCCTGTTTGGCCCCCCATTGTTGGTAAAATTGCATCTGGTTTTTCTTTTTCAATGATCTTTTCAAGTGTTTGCCAATTAACTGGCTCGATATAAGTTGCATCCGCTATTTCAGGATCTGTCATGATAGTTGCAGGATTAGAATTAACTAAAATTACCCTATATCCATTATCTCTTAGGGCCTTACAAGCCTGAGTTCCAGAATAATCAAATTCACATGCCTGTCCTATCACTATAGGACCAGATCCAACGATAAGAATTGATTTGATGTCTTCTCTTTTAGGCATTCATCTCCTCAAAAAATCTTTTAAATAAAGTTTCGAATTCTTTTGGACCAGGACTAGCTTCAGGGTGACATTGAATTGAATAGAATGGTTTCTCTTTATGCTCTATGCCCTGAATAGAGTTATCAAATAAAGACCTATGAGTAATATTGATATCATTTCTATTATTTGGTTCAGCAACAGCAAAGTTATGATTCTGTGAAGTAATGAAAACTATATTATTTTTTAAGTCGTGAACTGGATGGTTTGCACCATGGTGCCCAAAAGGCATTTTTTCTATTTCTAGACCATATGCCAAAGACATAATCTGGTGACCTAAACAAATACCAAATATAGGGATATCAAGCTGCATCATTTTCTTAACTTCCTTTATAGGTTCAACTAAAACTTGAGGATCTCCAGGACCATTGGAAAGAAAAATTCCATCTGGATTCTTTTTTTGCATCTCTTCTGCGCTAATACTTGGTGGCACTACTTCAATATCGCCACCCATTCTTTGCAATATTCTTAAAATGTTCTCTTTAATTCCGAAATCAATAGCAACAATTTTGAAAGTCTTTTTATTTTGAGGTTTTCCAAAGTTATAAGGCTCTTTTACTGAAACATTCTCAGTAAAATCTTTGTCTTCAATATTTCCAAAACTATCTATTTCAAATTGCGCTTCCTTATCAGTAAAATTTTTTGTTGGATAGATTGCGCCAACCTTACAACCCTCATCACGTAAAATTTTTGTCAGCTGTCTTGTGTCTATATCTGATATGCAGATAACTTTTTGTTCTATTAAAAATTCTTCGAGGCTTTGTTTTGACCTCCAATTGCTTGGAAAATCACAAAAGTTTTTAACAATCATTCCTCTTGCAGAAATTTGCTTAGACTCATTGTCTTCAAAATTAATTCCTGTATTGCCGATGTGAGGGTAAGTGAAAGTGATTATTTGGCCATCATAAGATGGGTCAGTAAGTATTTCTTGGTAGCCTGTGATAGCAGTGTTGAAAACAACTTCTCCAACACCTATTTTTTGGTATCCAAAACCAATACCTTCGAATGAAATTCCATTCTCAAGTAGTAGTTTTACATCAAACTTCATTTTAGCTTCAGAATACTATAAAGAAGTTATAAGATAATTTGTAGATAATTTAGGATATCACCCATGTCAATTTCAATAAAAGGCAAAAAAGACATCGAAAATATGAAAATTGCAGGCAAAAAAGCTGCTGCAGTTCTAAAAATGTTAGAAGAACATGTAGTTCCTGGAGTCACAACTAAAGAATTGGATGATATTGCATTTAAATTCATCACAGAGGAGCTAAAATCTATTCCAGCCAATATTGGGTATAACGGCTATGAAAAAACTCTTTGTACTTCAATCAATGATGTTATCTGTCATGGTATTCCGGATGCACAAAAGAAATTAAAGGATGGTGATATCGTAAATATTGATATAACAGTTCTTCATGATGGTTGGCATGGCGATACATCAAGAATGTTTTTGGTTGGTAAAGTTGCTCCCCATGCTAAAAGACTTGTTGATATAACAAGAGATTGTATGTATGCAGGTATTGAACAAGTAAAACCAGGCGCTAAATTAGGGAATATTGGTCATGCTATTCAGATAATGGCTGAAAAAAATTATTACTCAGTAGTTAGAGATTATTGTGGGCATGGAATTGGTAAGGTCTATCATGAAGAGCCACAAGTAATGCATTATGGTGAAAAAGATACGGGTATAGAGTTAAAAGAAGGGATGTGTTTCACAATAGAACCGATGATCAATTTAGGCACACATCATGCAAAAGTATTAGAAGATGGTTGGACAGTAGTAACTAAAGATGGAAAACTTTCAGCTCAATGGGAGCATACTGTAGCTGTCACAGATAGCGGATATGAAATATTGACTCTTGGAGAGGAAAAAGTGGCATGAAATTGCCAATTAAAGGCTCCGGTAAGGTCATTTCTGATGATAAAGGTATTCTAAGTATCCATTATTCTAATTTTTCTGAATCTGAAGGGAATAAAAACTCATTTAAAATTGAAGGAGAAAATATAATTACTGAATTAGTTGAAGATACTCCAATTGAAGACATACCAACAGCATTCCTCAAATTACACTTAATATCACATCGCTACTTTAAGCCTAATGCACTTAATATGAATAATATCTTTAATGTTCTTGAAACTATTGCTTGGACAAATCAAGGCCCAATGAGACCAGAAGTAGCAGAAAAATTAGTTGATGGTACTTCAAATTTGAAAATATTTTCATTAGATAAGTTTCCACCAATGACAGATTATATTATTCCATCAAATGTTCGAATCGCTGACACGTCTAGAGTAAGACTAGGAGCATATCTGGGTAAAGGGACTACGATAATGCATGAAGGTTTTGTTAATTATAATGCTGGAACTGAGGGTCCAAATATGATCGAAGGAAGAATTTCTGCTGGGGTATTTGTGAATAAAAATTCAGATCTTGGTGGTGGCTCTTCGACTATGGGAACATTGTCTGGTGGCAATAAAGAAGTTATATCTATTGGAGAGAGGTGTTTGTTAGGGGCTAATGCTGGGATTGGAATTTCATTAGGTAATGACTGTACTGTAGAAGCAGGACTCTATATAACTGCAGGAACAAAAGTTACTGTTTTAGAGGAAAAGGGCAAGGTTGTAAAAGCCATAGAGCTAAGTGGCAAAGATGCTATCTTATATTTTAGGGATTCTCTTTCAGGAAAAGTTTGTGCTAAGCCCAATAAAAGCAAGTTCAAACTGAATAAAGTTTTACACGATAATAATTAATTTTGGAAATACAGATAACTCAGGACTTGGTCAGAATGAAATCTATAACGCCAGATGATGGTGGTTGTTTAGATTACATTTCTAACTTTTTAACCAAGAAAGGTTTTGAGAATGAAATCTTGACTTACGGAGAAGTTAAAAATCTTTGGAGCGTTCATAGAACTAATGGTCCACTACTTATTTTTCTAGGACATGTCGATGTCGTTCCTTCTGGCCCAGAAGAAAAATGGACACATAATCCATTCTCAGGCTTTGATGACGGGGAATATATTTATGGGAGAGGAACAGGTGATATGAAAGGTGGTATAGCATGTTTTATGTCAGCCTTGGATAGAGTAAATCTTGCTGAATTAAATTACTCACTTGGTTTTCTCATTACTTCTGATGAAGAAGGACCCTCTAAGGATGGAACAGTTAAAGTTGTTGAGGAACTAATTAAAAGAGAAGAAAAAGTTGATTACTGTTTAATTGGAGAGCCATCAACCATTGATAAAGTTGGTGACAATATTCGAATTGGTCGTCGTGGCTCAGTGAATGTTGAATTAGAAATTATAGGTAAGCAAGGACATGCTGCTTACCCAGAAAAGGTTGATAACCCTATACACAGAATAAGTAATTTTTTAGAAAAAATTACAAATAAGGTCTGGGATGAAGGGAATGATCACTTTCCACCTACTTCTTTACAAATTACAAATATAAATGGTGGGGTTGGAGCGCATAATGTAACTCCTGATAATTTGTTAATAAAATTTAATTTAAGATACTCGCCCGAACTAACTTTTGAAGAAATTAAAAGCGAGATTATAAAATTTTTAGATTCTGATGGCATAAATTACAAAATTGATTTTGATTCCAATGCTGAACCATATTATTCAAAGCTAGGAATATTCACAGATGTGGTTAAGGAAAGTATTAGCGAGCAATGTGGATTTAATGCTACGTTAAGCTGCAGTGGAGGAACTTCAGATGGAAGATTTATGAACAAGACAGGAGCTGAGATAGTTGAGCTAGGACCAAAGTTTGAATCTATACACAAAATTGATGAAAAAATTGAAAAGGTTGAATTGGAACGATTAACTAATATCTACCATCAAATATTAATAAATCTTAATGATGCAACAAAAAGGTAAACTTTTGTTTAGAATAGACACAACTGAAATATGAGCATTAAACAAATTACATTAATAACTTTTGCTTTATTTATTCTTGGGGCCTGTAGTGTTGATCAAGAAGAGCTAGAAGAGCTATTTGTTGAACTAGAAACAAGTGCTGAATCTGTAGAGTATGGAGAAGGATTCACTTTAACCTGGAATTCTAATGCTAGCCAATGTTATGCATCAGGAAGTTTTTGGTTTGGAGAAAGGCCAATTAGTGGTAGCGAAGATTTCACAATAAAAAGAGGTGGAACTGGAACTTACATACTTGAATGTAGAAGAAATAATGAATTTGCAAACCAAGCTTTAGAAGTAACTGTAAATAAAACAGTAGCTGATCATTTTATATACCAGCCATCAGAACAAGTTGACTATTCTGTTACATATGAAGCAGATGAAGAGATTGTGATCACTTCTGTAGCAAGAGGTGATTTTAGTGGAGATCTTATTCCAGACATATTGATTGGTCTTCAAATAAGAAAATCATCGGACCAAACTTTAGTAGATACAAAATTTTTACAATCAGTTGGAGGTCCACTTCCAATAATTACAGAAATCGATGCTAGTGGATGTTCTGGTTCAAGCATTATGCTTCCAATAGATTTAAATGGAGATGGTCCAGTAGATCTTATTACTTCATCTTCTGATCTACAAAGACAAACAGAACAATCTAATTTATGTCATTTTAAAGGCTCTCCAACTGGACTAACTTTTGATGACACTCTGATCACAAATGAAACAAATTTAGATTTTAATGATGCCAAAATCATAACAATGGGATTGGCTGATAGAGACAATGATTTAAGGCCAGATTTATATTTACTGACAGAAGATTATGAATATTGGGTGCAAGCTGATGGTTCTCCAGATTATGAAGAATTTAACTATGATGGAACGATAATATCTGACCATATCATTACTTCAGCAACAGTTATCGATTTTGATTTAGATGCAAATAATGACATTGTTCTAGCTGCTTACGATTCCAATAATCAAGGTAAATTTATTACGGTCCCTAGATCAGGAGACGGCACAAACTGGGGAGAAGCACTTTCATATGAAGCGCCTCTTGTGAAAACATTGATTAGCTTTGATTATGATCAAGATACCTTCTTAGACATGCTAGCAGTAGGTGATGAATTGCCTGGTGATGATTTAAATCCAAGTAACACTTCAACTTTTACAGTTTATGAAGAAGATGAAACTAACATCTTAGACACTCAAAGGGATATTACTTTTACAAAACAAGGCAATGCTTCTTTAAATGAATACATAATTATTACTGATTATGATCAAGATGGTGATGGTGGTGATTTTCTACTAACTTTCAATAAATTTGGAAACAATACAGCCAATTTCTTGGTAGGTGAAAAACAAATAATTGTTAATGATGATGACACCACTTCTTATATAGTGGCTACATATGATGACGAAGAGTTAGGCGTTGCTAATGTGCCATATGATAATGCTTTTACTATATTTTTTGATTACAACATTGATTTCGATTTAGATGCAATCTTTATTGATGATGATGAATCAGCAAATACTTTAAATTTCTATATTCAAGAAAACGATTCTAACTAGATTTTTTTCTGAGATAAGTTCCAACTGCAGCAACTAAAACAAGCGCTACACCTATAACCACATAGTATTGGATCATAAATTCAAATACTGGAGAAATGCTCTCTAGACCTTCGCCTAATGCTTCACCGCCTAGCAGACCAGCAAGTACACCACCTATTGATGAGGCCAAGAACCATAGACCAAACATTTGGCCCACATATCTTTTTGGTGCATACGTTGAGAATGCTGATAAACCAATTGGAGATAAAGCCAGCTCACCCCATGTTTGAAGTAAATAAGTCAATATTAACCATTGCATGCCTACAGGACCTTCAATTTGCATTGCAAGCTGAACAGCATAAAGCATAACAACAAAACTTATTGCCATAAAAAATAAACCAACTGCAAATTTAACTGGTAAAGATGGATCTAAATTCATTCTTCCAAGATGCATCCAAATGCCAGCAAAAATTGGTGCGAATATAACCACGAATATTGGATTAGCAAATTGAAGCCATCCAATTGGAATAATATATCCACTTACTGATAGATCAGTGTAATCTCTAGCAAAAATATTTAACGATCCAGCAGATTGATCAAAACCAGACCAAAAAGCTGCTGCTCCAATGAAAAGAACTACTAGCAACATTAGATTTTTCTTTTCTTGTTCTGTTAAACCTGCAAAGAAAAATAAGTAAACAAAGTATGCCAAAGCTACTAAACCTAAGAAAACAGCAAAATTTTCAGCAAATGCTCTAGGATCAAAATTTATGAATCCTAATAATCCAAGCACAATAGTTATTATCATTAATCCTGCTGTTATTTTTGACCATTTAATATAAGAATCTCTTTGTGCTTGTGGCATAGAATTAGGATTTTTCCCTGCATCTCCTAATAAATGTTTGAAATTAATATATTGCAGGACTCCAAAGAACATACCTACTCCAGCTGCACCAAAACCCCAATGCCAACCAATCTTCTCTCCTAAATAAGAACAAATTAAGAAGCCTAAAGTTGAACCAATGTTTATAGACATATAGAAAATGGTATAGCCAGCCTGAACTCTTGAATCGCCATCTTTATACAGTTGCCCAACAATAGTTGAAATATTACCTTTCAGTAATCCAGTCCCAAGGACTACAAGAATTAATCCAAGAAAAAAGGTTTCTGTAAGAGGTAAGGCAAGTGTGAAATGGCCCAGTGCAATTATTATTGCTCCTATCAATACCGCTTTTTGGTGTCCAAGTACATTATCAGCAAGCCACCCTCCGGGAATGACCATGAAATATACCATTCCAACATAGATACCATAAATTGCTTGCGCATCTATCTGAGACCAACCCAAGCCTGGGTTGAATCCTGTCATTGCGCCAGTCATATAGAGAACAAGCAATGCTCTCATTCCGTAATACGACATTCTTTCCCACATTTCTGTAAAAAATAATGTGACCATACCTTTTGGATGACCAAAAAACCATGTATCGTCTGCTGTAAGATTTTTTTGTTTTGCCATAATTGGTAGGATTACATTAGCACAAAATGAAAAATAAATTTATATATCCTGGTATTTTTTCACGCTTAATGTCATTCACGTATGATATTTTCTTGGTGATTGCCCTATGGTTTCTTTTTGGATTCCTATTTCTTGGTCTTTTTAAGTTATTTTCTTACTCTGATGATTACCTTCCACCTAGTTTTGGAATTGTAATAATTGGCTTAACAACTGCTGGATATTATTCTTATTTCTGGTCGTATGGAAGAAATACCCTTGGTATGAACACCTGGGGGCACAAGATATTATCTGATAATGGAAAAACTGTAACATTTAAAACTGCTTTTTATAGATTTTTGCTCTATCTTATTCTGTCTATAGTTGGTTTATCTTGGGCAATATTTAATAAACAAAATAAAACATTGCCAGATAAATTACTTGGTTTAAGTGTGGTTAAAAAGAAATACGTCTCTTAATTAGAAAATAAATAGGAATCATCAATAGTGGGAATCCCTGCAATAAGAAAGATAAATTAAAAACTGAGATTGAGTCTGCCACTAAACTTTCAATAAAACGATATATTAAACAACTACCAAAACCATAAACTAATATTCTGTTTACATTTAGAGACCTATTAAATGAAAGTAACATCTCCAGACCAATCAAAAAGATTAAGAAATAGGAAATGAAATTAATGCTTCTTCTTAGGATCTCTGTATTAACTTTAAGAGTGAAGTTTTTAAACCCAGAAGAACTATTCTCTAGGAGTTCAGAGAAAGTAAGATATTTTAAATTTGCATTATAGTTAAGGTCACTAAATTCATCACTATACTCATTTCTTACGCTCACATTACCATCAGCATTAAATGTTAATGAGAGATCTTCAGATATCATCACGTAGCCTCCTGAATCCAATTTCTCTATTTCAATCATTTTTGGAGTTTGATTAAAATCTGCTGAGACTTTAGCTTTTCTTTCATCAAACGCTTGTCTAGTTAAATCAGGGATAACATATTCATAAGATAGTAATCCTAATAGCACCACTGGCATAAAGACCATTACTGAAAACTTCATTTTACTAAGTCCTGCTTGTCTTAATGTATTAAAAGCTCTAAGAAAATTTTGGTCTATGAAAACTGCTAAGAGTCCTACTACAGCGCATAAGTAGAATGATTCTCTTATTCTATATGGTTCAGTTGCTATCAAAAATTCTAATGCATCTCTGTATGAATAACCCTCCCCTATGTCTTCTATCTGGGAAAAGAAATTAAAAGAAAAATCTATTGCACATATTATGGCCAGAACTCCAAGTACCGAAAGAAGAGATCTAAAAATTATGTACCTATAAACCTTCATAACCAAAAATCCTTTTAACAGGCTTAAACATTAATAAGAGAGCTAAAATTAAAAACATATCGTGCATCCAGAAGAAGCTAATTGTTAATGACATTAAATTTGAGGACGAGCTATTAAATGCAGAAATAGTCAAAAGCAAATAAAAAATGTTTACTATCGCTAGAAAAAAATAAGTTCTTTCTCTGCCAAAAAAAGCACTGTAACTCGAAAAAATTAAGGAAAAAATTAAGGAAACCAAACAGAATAATGGAATAGAGAGTCTTTTATATAATTCTCTAAGGCTTTCGACATCTTTTTTATTTAAAAGACTCAATGTTGATATGTATTCTGGACTAGAGAAGCTTTCTATTGGAATATTAGCCTCATTAAATCTAGAAATTGCTTGTCTTTGATCGTCATACAAAAAACCATTAGTGAAAGTCAGATTAATATTTTTATTTTCGCCTTTTATAGATGCTGTTTCAGCGTATATAAACCTATCAATAGATTGAGAGTCAATAAATATTAAATCTCTATATATATTCCCGTCTCTTACTCCAAAAGCATTAAATGAGTCTGGTTGAAGAGGCACTAAGCCTGATGGCAGAGCAATCTTTGAAGTTACTGAGTTATCTTTATCAATTAAATCTTCAGCCTTTGAAGTGAAGTAAGGGGCTAAAAATGTGCTTAAGAAAATTGAAATAAGAAAAATACCTAGTATCAGCCACTTTTGACTCCAGACAAGCCTTAAACTACCAAAAGATCCTGAATCAAAGATAGTAAAATGGCTTTTAAAAATTGGAGTTAAAACAAATCCAGTAGCTAAAAATACACTTAAAGGAAAGACTAAATTCAACAATTCTGGAGAAAATAGCAATAGAGCAATAAAGATATTTTCTGGAGAAATCTTCCCTACTTCTGCCTGAGAGAGAAAAATGTTAAATCTTGAAAATAAAACTAATCCAAAAAGGACTAGTGAAACCCAGCAAATGTTTATTATAATTTCCTTACTGATATAACGAGAAATAATCACTTCTTAAGAATATCAAAAAGGAGAAAAAATGGCATTCTATAAAGCACTTGAAAAAATCGAACTAAAAAAATATTCAGAAGCATCTGATGATAA
>CAYFES010000019.1:0-14528 GCA_964342225.1 uncultured Gammaproteobacteria bacterium | reverse complement strand
CTAATACTGAAAATCTAATTTTCATAGAGATCCAAAGCATCTCAAAAAAAATTATCTTAAAAGATATTCTTCCAATTTTTAAATCTAATTCTCATATAGTTGAGTGCTCAATAACTAATGATTCAAATGTAATTGATTTCTTAGCAGCAAATCTTCCGCAAACAGTAAACAATGAAACAAATATAAATAATCTAGTTAAATTATATGAAGGAAATTTTTCTTTACTAGTTAATGATCTTGAAATTTTAAAAGTTCTTGATTTAAAGGAAGAGGAGAAAATTTTAAATATTTTTAATGACAATGGAATTAGAAAAAGCTCAAAACTAATTGAGCACATAAGCAAAAGGGAAACTCAACAAGCCATAGAAATTCTTGAGTCTATGAAAAGCAATGATAGAAATTCTATTAGCCTACTCATATGGATACTAGCCAGAGATTGCCAAGCTCTAAATGCATTGAAAGATAATAATAGCAATCTTAAATCACTCAATATATGGGATAGCCAAATTAAATGGTATCAAGCAATTGCAAAAAGAGTATCAATTCAGCAGATTAAAGAATCTATCAATAATCTTGATAAAGCCGATAAAAGTCTTAAAGGATTGATTGATGGTGATCCATGGATAAAAGCAAAGGATGTAGTCTTAGAATTATCTACTTAATTAAATAAAGATTTAATCCAATTCCAAATAATTGCAATTAATCTCTGGAAAAAACCTAATTCTTCTACAGAATCTAGATAGATTAAGTCAGTCTGAAAAATAATATTATTATCTCCATCTAATACTTTGATCGTACCAGCTTTATCCATTGAATTTATAGGAGCAAGTATTTGTGATTCTGTAGATATTTCATATCTTAAAGATTCTCTTTGATCTTTTTGTAATGTTAAAACGACATCTTCTGATATTCCTATATTTACATTATCTTTTTTACCTGCAATAACTTGAATTGATTTAAGAGGATCATTTTTTGAGAATAATTTTTCTGTTTTGAAATACCTGAAACCATATGTCATTAATGCGGCTACATCATTGAATCTTTTATCATTCTCACTTCCTAAAACAACTGCAACTAATCTCATATCATCTCTCACAGCAGAACCAACAAGACAATAACCTGCTGATTCGGTATAACCTGTCTTAACACCATCAAATATATCGTCTCTCCACAAAAGCTGATTTCTATTTTTTTGCTTTATTCCATTAAATTCAAAAGATTTTTGAGAATAATGTCTGTAATGATCTGGAAAATTCTTTATTAATTCTCCTGTTAGTAGAGCTAGATCATAAGCTGAAGTTACATTTAAAGGATCAGGAAGTCCTGATGCATTATTGAAGGAGGTATTATTCATTCCTAATTCAGAAGCATATTCATTCATTAAATAAACAAAATTTTCTTCAGTGCTAGCCACATGTTCAGCTAAAGCTACACTCGCATCATTTCCTGATTGAATTATCATTCCTTTTATTAGGTCAGAGACTAATACTTCTGTTCCTTCCCTTATAAACATTCTTGAACCTTCTGTTTTCCAGGCTTTTACAGATATTTTTGGAGTATCAGTTATATCTATAAAATCTTCTTTTATATAATCGGCTACAACATAACTGGTCATAAGTTTGGTCAAACTTGCTGGTTCAACTGGTGCATCCTCATTAAAACTAAGTAAAACTTTTTTGGTATTAGGTTCATACAGAATATAACTTCCAACACCCAGATCCGGAGGATTAGGTATTGCTGAAATATTCATACCCAGAAAGACTAAAAGTATAAAAGTAATTTTATTCATAAAATTTATCTGAAATTTCCATTGCAAGCTGATGAACAGCTAAAGCATATTTACTACTTCGATTATATTTAGTTATAACCCTAAAATTGTCAAACCCTAAATAAAGTTTTGTTGAATCTTTCTGTCTAACAAGAATCGGAGATATCTCAGATGAATATTCTCCTTGAAAATTAAATCCAGCTTCTTTTAATTCTTCTGAATTAATCTTTGTTCTAAAATTATTTAATTTGAAGGGTAAATTTAATTCGTTTATTTGATCTTCATTTAAGTTATTGAAATCTCCACTAAAATTAATTTCAATTGCAGCATCTTTATTTGATACCCAACCATTAGCTTCAAGATAATTTGCAACACTTGCAATTCCATCTTCCATTGAACCCAATAGATCAACAAATCCATTGAGATCATAATCTACACCATACGCATTATAGCTAGATGGAATAAATTGGCCTAAACCAATTGCGCCAGACCATGAACTCTTTATTTTTTTTGGATCTAAATTATATCTTTTAGACAAAATGAACAATTGAATTAACTCTTTTTGCCAAAAATTACTACTTGGCTCAAATGCTCTTGTAAAAATTGTATCTAAAGGATTATAGGAGCCATAATAAGTGCCATAATTTGTCTCCATTCCAATTATTGAAGCAATATAAAATTTTGAAACACCATAATCTTTTTCTGCTGATTCAAATATATCGATATGCTCTTTTAAGAATTTAATTCCATTATCAATTCTTCTTGAAGTGACTCTTTTACTTAAATAATCGTCCCATGTTGCTTTCACTTCTGGCTGATTACTTCTGGCCTGTACTGCTCTTTTAGATGACTCTGCATCTTTTAAGTAATTGATTATTTCAGATCTCTTTAGGTCTGAATTTTCTACTGCCATATCTATGAAATCTTTAATATCTTCTCTTTCTAAAATATCTGAGAACATGTTGAATGAAAGAAGTAATAAAAACAGTCTTATCATCTTAAGAAGCTCCTTGATGAAAAAATTAAACCAATCATTATGGAAAAGCATAGCAGAGATGAGCCTCCCTTAGTGAAAAAAGGTAATGGAAGTCCTACTACAGGTATCAAACCACTAACCATTAATATATTTAATAAGAAACTAAATCCTATGACTAAAGAAAAATAAGTACCTAGAAAATATGGGGACAAGTCATCTGTAAGTCTTTTTTGTTCCATGGAGATAATTGTTGTTAACAATATAAATAGACCAACTAGAATAAAAATAACTAGTACGCCTAAGAATCCAAATTGTTCTGCATAGATTGAAAATATAAAATCTGTATCAGCTTCAGGTAAGAAATTAAATTCATTTTGCTTGCTATTAAGAAAACCCTCTCCAAATAAGCCGCCAGAACCTATGCTAATTTCAGACTGCAATATATTCCATTTTTCAGATAAATTCTGATCTGAAGAGAACCAACTCATTATTCTGGTTTTCTGATATGAGGTTAGACCAAAGCTATAAATAATTGGTGATAATAAGATTCCAAAGATTGCCATACCAACGAAATAGAATCTATGCATGCCACATATGAATAAAAGCATCATTCCTAATAGTATGTAAACTAAGCCTGTCCCAAGATCTGGTTGAATAATTATTGGAATAGCAGACAAAAATAATACTGCGAGCAGAAATAGAGTTCTAAAAGTATTGAATTGGAAACTATAGAACCTCAAATATTGTATGACAAACAATGCGAATGTAATCTTCATAAACTCTGAAGGTTGTAGACTTAAGAAACCAAAATCAATCCATCTTTTTGAACCTTTTATTTCACTTCCTAAAAGCTCAACGCTTAAAACAATAATTATATTGAGAACAAAAAGAACCCAACCAACAGAAAGTATCCTATTAAGATTTATTTGATTAAAAATAAGCGTCACGAGAAGAATTGCAAAAACACTTATTAACAAGAATCTAATGAAATAATAGATATCAATTGAAGTAACAGAATAAACGGTAAGAGAGCCCATCAATATTATTAGGGCTAAAGAAAAAATTATTACTGTAGTTCTTAAATCAAATGTCATCTAGCAATTCCTTTAATACATCTCGAGCAATTGGGCCAGCTATTCTGCCTCCGCTTTCTCCATTTTCAACAATAACGGCAATCGAATATCTTGGATCATCAAAAGGAGCATATCCAATGAATATTGCATGATCTCTTAGATTAGGGTTTTCTCTAACTTCGTCATATTCTTCTCTTGAGTTGATATCAACTACTTGAGCAGTACCACTTTTACCTGCTAGATTTAAATTGCCAGCTTTGATCCTATAACCAGTTCCATTTTCAGAATAAACAACATCAATTAATGCTTGATTTAACTTCACCCAATCTGATTCTTCTATTTCAACATCTATTGAAAAACCTAGATCATTTTCTCTTGCTAAATAAGGAAGTCTGTACTGGCCTTTAGAGGCTAATATTCCTGCAATTAATGAAAGATGTAATGGGGTTGTTAGCATATACCCTTGACCAATTCCCAAATTTATAAAATCTCCTTTAAATAGATCTTTACCAAAATTTTTTCTTTTCCATGCATCATCAATTAAGGGGCTATATTGATGTGGATAACAATCTTCACATAACTTTGATCCAAATGAGGATGATTTTAATAAATCCACAAATTTAGATTTTTCGTATTTAATAGATAAGTTCATAAAGAATGGGTTAGAGCTTTCAATTAGAGCTTTACTTAGATCTGTATATCCATGTCCACCTTCTTTCCAAGCATTAAAAATTCTTTGCTCTTCTTCAAATCTAAAAAATCCATCATCAAATATTGTCTCTTCCCAATCTGTATAAGAATTACTTAAAGCAAAAGTTGCGAGTAAAGGTTTTATAGAAGATCCTGGAGGATATAGCCCCATAAATGCTCTATTAAAAAGAGGTCTAGAAGGATCATTTAAAAGTTCTTGATATTGAATGCTAGATATTCCCCTTAAATCATTGGCACTTATTGATGGAGTGCTTACAGCAACAGGGATACTAAAATCTTTTAAATCTATGACAACAATTGAACCTTTATTATCTTTCATTAATTCATAAGCTAATTTTTGTGCTGAATAATCTATAGAAATTCTAATCTCATTGCCCTCAGAGAAAGGTTCTTGATCAGTTATAACTCTTCTATCACCTCTAGCATTTCTTTGAAAGAATCTTGTTCCATGCTTTCCTTGGAGCTCTTTTTCATACACTCTTTCAATACCTGATTTACCGACCTTTCTCCATAAATTTGAATTGTAGTTATCAATCTTTGGAGAAAAATAATCAATGTCAGATTGGTTTAAATAGCCCATATGTCCTAGCACATGAAAAAATGATGGATGTGAATCATATTGCCTCTCATAATCTTCAACAATAGAGAATCCTGTTAAATCCTCTCCTCTAACAAGAAATTTTGCTAAATCTTCCTGACCTATTTTTGTTAGAACAATTTCAGTTCGTCTAAATCTTAATGATTGTTCTACTTTTGATTTAACAGATTCGAAATCTATGGCATTAGAAAAAGTATTTGCAAAGATTTGTATTGATCTTTCACTTGGTTTCTGTTCTAGATCTATAGCAATTGAATATATTTTTCTATCTTCTGCAAGGACTACTCCATCCTTTGATAAAATTCTGCCTCTTTTCGGATAAATATATTCAAAGTCATTTATATTCTGCTCTCTTAAGTCTCTTAATTCTCCTCCTTTAATTATCTGTAAATAAAAAAATCTTCCAGTGGATACAGCTAGAATTAAAATAAAAAGTGCTAGAAGAATTCTTGTTCTTCCACGGTATATTGCGAATCTATTGTCTTTCAATTTTGGTGATAAGGATGATTAGTATATATGCACTTTGCTCTGTAAATTTGTTCTAGGGTCATTAATCTAAAAATTTCATGTGAAAATTCCATGTCTGAGAATGAAATTACTTTATTTGCTTTCATTTGTATATTCTCACAAATTCCATACGCTCCTCCAATTATCAAATTTATAATCTGATTTTGAGAAAAGATCAGTTTTGAAAAGTTTTCTGAGCTAAATTTTTCTCCTTTTTTATCAAAACAATAAAATAGGCTATTATCTTTTAATTCTTTTTTTATAAGTTCTCCTTCGTAATTTATAAGCTCATTATTGGAACTAAACTTTTTCTTATGTGATATTGGAATCATTTTTATATCTATTAAATTTTTCATTCTATTAATTAAATCATTTTCAAAATCTTGAATGTATTTTGTTTTACTATTTTTAATATAAATTAGTTTTAATTTAATCACTGTCTTGAACGATTCCATAACGATTCAAGGTCATAATGATCTCTTGAATCTTCAGTCATAATATTTACAAGAACAACACCAGCATCAATTAAGACCCACTCATTTGATTCTGAACCCTCTGTGCCTAAAATCTTTATCTTGTTGTCTTTTAAATTATCAATAACCTTATTTGCTATAGACTGTATATGCCTATTAGAAGTTCCTGTAGCAATTAAAATATATGAAGCAAAAGATGAAATTTTCTCAACTTCGAAAGCATTTATGTTATGAGCTTTTAATTCATCTAGAGCTGATGCACATAAGTCCTTAATTTGTTTAGCGGAATAAGATTTTGGCACCATTTAATTGAATTATAATGCTTAAATTAAAGAATCAAGAATAAGAGTTTGAAAACCTTCAAAATTTTTATTTCCACACATTAAGATAGTTTTCTTAGAATCGCTCTTTTGTAAAAGAATATTCATAGAGTTTTCTGTAAAAGGTTTAGCATAATCTCCAAATTTTTTTTCTTGTTCTGGGCTTGCACTTACTAGATAAGAGGAATTTTCTTTGAAGATTTCAATAAGAGCATCATCATGGATTCCTTTTCGCATTGAATTTGAACCTAATTCTACAATTAACGTCACATTTTCATTTTCTTCTTTAGCAATTTTAAGTGTCTCTTTTATTGCAGTTGGGTGATGAGCAAAATCATCAATAACTCTAAAAGATTCATTATCAAAAATAGTGTCATATCTTCTTTTAACACCCTTATAATTCTTTAAAGATTCTCTAACTTTGCTTTCAGAGACAATTTCTTTAAGGCCTTTGACTGTAATATTTCTATTAATATCATAGATATCTTTTGCTTCAGCATTAAAAATCTCTATCTGAGACTTAATATTTGTATTTTTTTTGATTGCATTCAAAAAAGATTCTCTTACACCAGAAGAATTAATATAAATCACTGATTCTTTTGGTAGCTCTAGTACAAGCTCCATAAAATTCTGCTCAATCTCTTCAATATTCTTATATATATCTGCATGATCAAATTCGATATTGTTAATTAATAGAATATTGGGATTGTAGTGAAAGAATTTAGGCTTTTTATCAAAATAGGCAGTGTCATATTCATCTGCTTCTATAACAAAATAATTAGATTCTGTTAAATTCCAAGATTTATTAAAACCTTTTGGAATGCCTGCTATTAAATAACTTGGATTTTCTCCATTATTTATTAAAGCATGAGCAATCATTGAAGTAACTGAAGTCTTGCCATGGGTGCCTGACACAGCTATGACTTTCTTATTCTTTAGAATATTTTTATAGAGCCATTCTGGACCAGAAATTATCTTATCTTTCTCTTTTAAGATATGTTCTAAGATTTCATTGCCACGCGAAATTGTATTGCCAATTACATATAAATCAGCATTACGATAATTTTTAGATGTGTATCCTTCAAAAAAATTTATTCCTGAACTCTTTAGTTCTAAGGACATTGGAGGATAAACCTTATCATCAACTCCTAAAACTTCATGACCTTGGTTTTTTGCCATCTGAGCAAGATTGCCCATGAAAGTCCCAGAAATTCCAAGAAAAAAAATTTTCATACTTTTAGTTATAATAAAGGGAGTATAAGATAAGTGGCATGAAAAATGCATTTTATGCTCAGTCAGGCGGAGTTACCTCAGTAATAAATTCTTCAGCCTTTGGCCTATTTTCCGAGCTTAAAGAAAAAGCCCCTGAGGCAAATATCTATGTTGGAAAGAATGGGATTGTTGGATTAATTGAAGATGAAGTTTATGACATAAATAAATCAAAGAAACCGCTCGAACTATTGCTTGAATCTCCTGGAGGTATGTTTGGATCTTGCAGATATAAACTTCCAAATATAGAAGATAAAAAATTCTATGAAGATTTATTTAAAAAATTAGAAAAATATTCTGTTGGTTATTTTTTTTATAATGGAGGTAATGATTCAGCTGATACTTGTTATAAGATTTCTGAAGCTGCAAAAAAATTAAATTATTCTCTAAATGCAATTGCTATTCCTAAAACTATCGATAATGATCTTGCGGTTACTGATAATTGTCCTGGTTTTGGTTCAGCTGCTAAATATATAGCAACTTCAGCTAAAGAAGCTTCCTTAGATATTAGATCAATGTGTAAAACATCGACTAAAGTTTTTATTCTTGAAGTAATGGGAAGACATGCCGGATGGATTGCAGCTGCAGCAGAGTTAGCCAATGACGACAGTAATACCTATGTTCATAAAATATTAATTCCTGAAGTTCCTTTTAATGAAGAGTCTTTTCTCAATGGAGTGCAAAAAGATGTAGAGAAATTTGGCTACTCAGTAATAGTAGCATCTGAAGGTTTAAAGAATCAGAATGGAGAATTTTATGCAGCATCTGCTACAAAAGATTCATTTGGACATAATCAGCTTGGTGGTCTTGCTCCAAAACTTGCTAATCTAGTTAGTGAAAAGCTCAAGCATAAATATCATTGGTCTGTATCTGACTATCTACAAAGAAGTGCAAGACATATTGCATCAGAAACAGACATTAAGCAGTCAATATCTGTTGGAAAAGCCGCAGCTAATATGGCTCTAGAAAATAAAAGTGGCATTATGCCTGTAATATCTAGAGATAGTAATAATCCATATAAATGGAGCATAAAAGAATCTGAACTCCAACACATTGCAAATAAAGAAAAAACAGTTCCTGCAGATTTTATTTCTGAAGATGGTTTTAGAATCACTCAAAAGGGAGTTGAATATTTAAGACCATTAATAATTGGTGAAAGTTATCCAAAATATCAAGATGGTGTTCCTGTTTATGAACAAATTGATTTACATTTAGCTAAAATTTAGATCAGATACTTTCTTTTTTAATAATTCTATAAGTTGTTCTTTTTCTTCTTGATTCAAAAATGATCCAATCTCAATCTTTTGATTATTTGATTTAATGAATAATTCTTTTTTTGAATTATTTTCTTCAATTAAAAACTTTGATAAAAATCTATCAAAAGTTATTTTTTTATCGTCTTTTTCTAGTTCTACATAAAGCTTGTCTAAATAAAGTGCCTGCTTTTGATTTAACCATTTGCGATTTGCTCTTAGTATTAAGATAAGCGCTAAAACTTCTAATCCGGCAAAAGGAAGTATCATTGTCGCCCCTATAAAGAAAAAGCCAATTCCAAAAGTAAGACAAATTAAAGAAAGGAATCCAAAAAAAACTAGGTTCTCATTAATTGATGAAGATTTATTTGGAGCAAGATCTATATATAAGGAATCTCCTTTAGTTTTTGCTTTAAACATCGAAATGTAGGATAGGTCCGTTACCAGAACCAAAATTAGGTGCTAATAAAATTCCTTTTTGCACATAATCAATCCCCTGCTGAACAGATTCACTTAAATTATTGCCATGCCCAATTAAACAAGCAATGGAACTAGCAAGAGTGCAGCCTGTACCATGTGTATTCTTTGAATTTATTTTTTTAGACTCAAAACAGTTAACTGTTTTATCTTCTTCAACCAAAACATCTGTAATCATTTCATTAGTTAAGTGGCCTCCTTTAACTAATACATTTTTGACTCCTAACTCTAGTATTTTAAAAGCTGCTTCGATCTGTTCTTCTGTATTATTGATTTTTTGTCCACTTAATAATTCAGCTTCATATAGATTTGGAGTTGTTAGAAATGATTTGGGTAAAAGTGTTTCTTTAATTGCAGAGACGCAGTCCTCTGGTACTAGAATATCTCCAGATGTTGCAACCATAACAGGATCTATTACTAATTTATATTCACCAACCCTACTAGCTATCATTTCTATTAAATCTATATCTGCAAGCATGCCAGTTTTAATGATATTAGGGTTAAGGTCTTCTAGAACAGAGTTAATCTGTGATTCAACATGATCTATAGGTAATGGAAATATTGCTTGCACACCTTTAGTATTTTGAGAAGTTACTGCTGTTATTGCTGTCATTGCATAACCTTTAAAATATGTAACTGCTTTTATATCTGCTTGAATGCCTGCCCCACCACCAGAATCTGAGCCAGCAATTATCAAGACTTTAGGTATTTTATTTTTTTGCATTAATCTATAAATTGTAATTTAATTGTTTATCTTGAACTTATATTGCAGAATACTCTCTAATTTAGGAAGAATGAAGTTTTATATTAAATTTTTATTATTAATATTGTCGTTTAACGTAGTTGCAAACGATTTACTCTCTATTTATCAAGAAGCTTTAGAGAAAGACCCTGACTTTAATGCAAAAAAGGCTGATTTAAAAATATCAAAAGAGTACTTAAATCAAGCAAGATCTGGATTATTACCGCAATTAAGATTTTCTGCTTCAACAAATTGGAATGAATACTATCAGGAGAGGGTTCTGCAGAATGATTACAATACTTTTAGTTATAATCTAAATTTAAGTCAACCGATATTCAGGCTTGATTCCTGGTTTGTTACTAGACAGGCAAAACAAAACTATGAAGCAGCTGAAGCAAGGTTTGCTTATCAGCAACAAGATTTAATGATTAGAGTAACGCAGGCTTACTTTAAAGTTTTATCAGCAAAATCAACATTAAAATCTGCGGAAGCAACAGAAAAAGCTTTAAACAACCAATACCAAACAGTTACTCAAAGATTTAATTCAGGCGCTGCATCAAGAATAGAGTTAGCTGAAGCTAAATCTGCTTTTAATAGAGCTCAATCTGATCGAGTTCTTGCAGAAGGCAATGTAGATATAAGTTTTGAAGAACTAAACTCAATTGTTGGCAGGCAAGTAGAGATGGTAACTCCACTTAATCAAAATAATGAATTTATTGCTCCATCAGAAGAAATAAATTCTGAAGTTACAAAAGGTAGAGAGGCAAATTACTTAATAATTGAGGCTCGCAATAGACTAGAAGCAGCCGAATCAAATACTAGATCAAAAACAGCAAACTATTTACCAAAAATTGATCTAAATGCTAATGCAAGCAGAAGAACTTCTAAACAATATACCTTTGATGGATTTGATTCGGATGTTGATTTACCTTTCTCAATACCAACTGAGACTGAAAATAGAGCATTCTCTATTCAATTCTCAATGCCTCTTTTTACATCAGGACTTAATAATTCACAGAGGAGACAAGCTTTATTACAGGAAGTTAAAACTGAAGAACAAATGATATTAATAGAAAGAAGTGTCGTTCAACAAATAAGAAGCCTATATACAGCATTAAAGACAGCAGAATTAAATATTGTCTCACTAAGAACTGCTGTTGATAGCTCAAAGGATGCATTGGAAGCAACAAGATTAGGGTATGAATTGAGCTCAAGAAACTTAATCGATTTACTTCAAGCTGAAAGAAATTATTCAGAGACTCAAAATAGGCTTTCTCAAGCAATGTATGGTTTCATTGTCACCTCCTTACAATATAAACAAGCTATTGGGACATTAAGGCCAGAAGATATCGTCAAAATAAACGAGCAATTTAATTAAGTGCCCGAACTTCCTGAAGTAGAAACCACAAAAAGAGGAATTGAGCCTCATGTCATCAAAAAAAAGATAGATTCCATCTACATTGGTAAACATAATCTAAGAATCAAATTTAATAAGAATCAAAAAAATAATATTCTAAATACGAAGATTGCAGGGGTAAGAAGAAAAGCAAAATATATCTTAGTAGATTTCATAAACAAACATTCTTTATTAATTCACCTTGGCATGACAGGAAATTTAAGAGTTTCTGACACTCTTAGTTTAGGCAAACACGATCATATAGCCTTCTCTCTAAGCTCAAAGAAACATCTTATATTTAATGATGTAAGAAGATTTGGTCTTGTATTAATAATTAGAGAGGGAGAAAAGATTAACTTATTAGAAAATAATGGCCCTGATCCTTTTGAAAAAGATGCAAATTATAAATATTTTTATAAAAAAATTGAAAAATCTAAATCGACAATAAAATCAATCTTATTAAATAGCAAAATAATTTCAGGAATAGGAAATATCTATGCATCTGAAATACTATTTGCTTCTAAAATTTCTCCATTAAAGATTGGGTCTTCAATCACTCAAAGTGAGTGCAAAACCATTCTAAAAAATAGTAAGAAAATATTAAAAAAAGCTATAAATGCAGGAGGAACTACTCTAAATGACTATCTTAATGCTGATGCAAACCCTGGATATTTTAAAATACACTTAAATGTTTACGATAGAGAGAGTAAAGATTGTAGAAAATGCTCTCAAAAGATTAAAAGGATTGTACAAAATGGCAGGAGCACATTTTTTTGTTCAAAATGTCAGTTAAAATAAAGTAGAAAACTAATTCTAATTGAAAGGTAAAAATATGAGTAATGAAAATAAATGTCCAGTATCTTCTGGTCCTAATAAAAAAACATCGGTTGGGGCTGCATCTAATCAAGATTGGTGGCCAAATCAACTAAATCTCAACATATTACATCAGCATGACAAGAAATCTGATCCAACGGATGAAGGTTTTGATTATAGAGAAGAATTTAAAAAACTAGATTATCAAGCTCTTAAAAAAGACTTAAATGCATTAATGACTGATTCTCAAGATTGGTGGCCAGCAGATTATGGTCATTATGGTCCTTTTTTTATAAGAATGACATGGCATGCAGCTGGCACTTATAGAACTGGAGATGGTCGTGGAGGTGGAGGCACTGGAGCTCAACGCTTTGCTCCTCTTAATAGTTGGCCTGATAATGGAAATCTCGATAAAGCTAGAAGATTGCTTTGGCCTATTAAACAGAAGTATGGCAACAAAATTAGCTGGGCAGACTTACTAATCCTAGCAGGTAATGTAGCTATAGAATCAATGGGAGGAAAAACATTTGGTTTTGGAGGTGGAAGACCTGACATATGGGCTCCAGAAGAAGATATTTATTGGGGAATTGAAGAAGAATGGTTAGGCAATGAACGTTACACTGGGGAAAGAGATCTAGAAAACCCACTTGCAGCTGTACAAATGGGTTTAATCTATGTAAACCCTGAAGGTCCTGATGGAAATCCTGATCCATTAGCAAGCGCTAAAGATATTCGTGAAACTTTTGGCAGAATGGCAATGGATGATGCAGAGACTGTTGCTCTAACTGCTGGCGGCCATACGTTTGGTAAAGCTCATGGGGCTGGAGATGCAAATTTAGTTGGTATAGAGCCCGAAGGAGCTGAAATTGAAGAAATGGGATTTGGGTGGAAGAATGCTCACGGCTCTGGAAAAGGTAGTGACACAATAACAAGTGGAATCGAAGGAGCTTGGACAACAAATCCTACTAAATGGGATAACGGTTATTTTGATTTACTTTTAAACAATGAGTGGGAACTAGTAAAAAGTCCTGCAGGAGCAAATCAGTGGCATATTGTAAATCCAAAAGATGAAGATCTTGCACCAGATGCTGGAGATGATACAAAACGCGTTCCAACAATGATGACAACTGCGGATATGGCTATGAGAGAAGATCCAGATTACAGAAAAGTATCAGAAAGATTTCATAAGAATCCAGATGAATTTGCCGATGCTTTTGCAAGAGCATGGTTTAAATTACTTCATCGTGATATGGGTCCAAAAGTCAGATATCTTGGTCCTGAGGTACCTGAAGAAGATCTTATTTGGCAAGATCCAGTTCCAGTAGGTAATAGTGACTTTGATGTTAAAGAAGTCAAAGAAAAAATTCTTGCAAGTGATCTGAGTATCCAAGAAATGATTGAAACAGCTTGGTCTAGTGCTTCAACTTTTAGAGGTTCTGATATGAGAGGTGGAGCAAATGGAGCAAGAGTAAGACTTGCACCGCAGAAAGATTGGGATGCTAACAAACCAGAACAATTAGCAAAAGTTTTAGGTGTGCTTGAAGGTATAGCAAGTGAAACAGGAGCATCTGTTGCTGATGTCATAGTCTTGGCAGGTAATGTTGCTATAGAGAAGGCATCTGGAGCAGAAGTTCCATTTTTATCTGGCAGAGGAGATGCAACGAATGAACATACAGATGTTGAATCGTTTGAAGTTCTTGAACCTCTTGCAGATGGATTCAGAAATTATCAAAAAACAGACTTTTCTGTAACTCCAGAAGAAATGCTTGTTGATAAAGCTCAATTACTTGGTCTGACTGCCCCTGAAATGACAGTATTAGTTGGTGGTTTAAGATCACTTGGGGTTAGTGCAGATGGTCATGGTGTTTTTACAGATAATATAAATACTTTATCTAATGATTTCTTTAAAACACTTTTAGATATGAGTGTTGAATGGAAACCAGTCAGCAAAAACTCTTATGAAGCGACAGATAGAGTAAGTGGAGAAAAAATAAGGACTGCATCAAGAGTTGATCTTGTATTTGGGTCGAATTCACAGCTAAGAGCAATTGCAGAAGTATATGCTGAAGATGATTCTAGAGATAAATTTGTAAATGACTTTATTGCCGCCTGGAATAAAGTAATGAATGCAGATAGATTCGATTTAGGTTAA
>CAYFES010000018.1:3230-15354 GCA_964342225.1 uncultured Gammaproteobacteria bacterium | reverse complement strand
AGGATACACCAACAAAAGAAGCCCCTGTAGAAAAGATAGCAGAAGAAGCACCAGCAGAAGAAGCACCAGCAGAAGAAGCACCAGCAGAAGAAGCACCAGCTGAAGAACAAGCACCAGCTGAAGAAGAAGCACCAGCTGAAGAAGCTCCTGTAGAGGAAGCACCAGCTGAAGAAGCTCCTGTAGAGGAAGCGCCTGCTGAAGATAAAACAAAAGAGGAAAAATAATGGCAACTGAAGAAAAAAGCACAGCTACACCAAGACTTCCAGCAGAAGTTTTTTCAGTTGAATTTAATGAATCATTAGTTCATCAAGCTTTAACTAGTTATATGTCAAATCAAAGACAAGGTTCAGTCATGTTAAAAAATCGATCAGCTGTTCGAGGTGGAGGCAGGAAACCTTGGAGACAAAAAGGAACAGGAAGAGCTAGAGCTGGAACTATTAGAAGTCCATTATGGGTTGGCGGAGGAGTAACTTTCGCACATACAAAAAATCATGACAAAAAAATCAATAAAAAAATGGCAAAAAAAGCTCTTGCTTCAATTCTTTCAAAATTTAAAACTGAGAAAAGATTAACTCTTGTTGAAGATGTAAATTTTCAAGAACCTAAAACAAAAATGGCAGCAGATTATTTTAACAAAACAGGCTGTGATTCAGCACTTCTCATAACTAATGATGCAGATCAAAACACAATGCTAGCTATAAGGAACTTAAAGAATTTTAGCTTCTTAGATGCGAAAGATATTAATCCATATGATCTTCTTAAAGCAAAACATATTTTATTAACGCATTCTGCAGTGCCAGTTATTAAGGAGAGTTTAAAATGTTAAGTGAAAAAATTTATACAACTCTTAAACATCCTGTAATAAGTGAGAAAGCTGCAATAGAAAAAAGCTCTTCTAATACTTATATATTTAAAGTTGCAAAAGAGGCAACTAAGCTTGATATCAAAAATTCAGTTGAAGAGATATTCGGTGTAAAAGTTAATTCAGTCAGAGTTCTAAATACTAAATTCAAAAATAAAAGAACAAGATTTGGAAAATATAAAACGAGCACTTATAAGAAAGCTTATATAAAACTGGAGGAAGGGAAAGAAATTAACTTAGAAAACCCTTTTAAATAATGGCTATTTTTAAAGCAAAACCAACATCCCCAGGAAGAAGATTTAGAGTACAAATCAAGCAAGATCTACATAAAGGTAGACCAGAAAAATCTTTAACTGAATCAAAAAGAAGAACATCAGGTAGAAATAATAATGGTCATATCACAACAAGACATAGAGGTGGTGGGCATAAGCGACTCTATAGAATAATAGATTTTAAAAGAAACAAATATGATGTTGAAGCTATAGTTCAGAGGATTGAATATGATCCAAATAGATCAGCTAATATAGCTTTAATTGAGTATAAGGATGGTGAGAAATCTTACATAATTGCTCCAAAGAATCTTAAAGAAAAAGCAAAAATAATTTCAGGAGATAAAGCGCCAATAAAAGCTGGAAATTCATTACCTCTAAAAGAAATTCCTCAAGGCACAGAAGTTCATTGTGTAGAAATGAGACCAGGAAAAGGAGCACAATTAGTGCGATCTGCTGGTACGACTGCAAGAATTGTTGCTAAAGAAGGTAAATATGCAACATTAAGATTGAGTTCTGGTGAAATGAGAAAAATTTTATTAACTTGCAGAGCTACAATTGGCGTAATTTCTAATCAACAACATAATTTAAAATCTCTTGGAAAAGCTGGGGCAAAAAGATGGAGAGGCGTAAGACCAACTGTTCGTGGTGTTGCAATGAATCCAGTTGATCACCCACATGGTGGTGGTGAAGGTAAAACATCTGGAGGAAGAAATCCTGTTACCCCCTGGGGAATGCCTACAAAAGGATATAGAACAAGAAAACCTAAAGCGAGTGACAAATTAATTGTTAAAAGGAGATATAAATAATGGCTAGATCAAGTAAAAAAGGACCTTTTGTAGATTACTCATTAGAAAAGAAAGTAACCAAAGCAAAAGAAAATCAAGATAAAAAGCCTATCAAAACTTGGTCAAGAAGCTCAATGATTACTCCAGATATGGTCGGTCTTACTATAGCTGTTCATAATGGCAGACAACATATTCCTGTTTTTATTAGAGAGGATATGGTTGGTCAGAAATTGGGTGAGTTTTCAATGACAAGAACATTTAAAGTTCATTCTGGAGATAGAAAAGTTAAGGCAGTAGTTTAGTTATGGAAATTAGAGCGTATTTAAAAGGAGCAAGATTATCACCACAAAAAGCATGTCTAATCGCTGACATGGTTAGAGGTTTAGATGTTGAAAAAGCTCTTGATGTGCTTTCATTCTCAAAACAAAAAGGTGCTAGATTGGTTAAAAAACTTCTTGATTCAGCAATATCAAATGCAGAGAACAATGAGAATGCAGATATAGATAATCTAAAAATTAAATCAATTATTGTAAATAAGGGATTAGTAATGAAAAGAATAAAAATAAGAGCAAGAGGTAGAGCTGACAGAGTAGCTAAACCTATGTGTCATATTGAAATTAAACTAGCTGAAAAGAAACAGGAGGAAAAAAATGGGTCAGAAAGTTAATCCTGTAGGTTTTAGGCTTGGAACTTCAAGAGATCATGATTCTGTGTGGTTTGCAAAGTCTAAAGATTATTCAAAATTAGTTATGGAAGATATCAAAGTAAGAGAAAGAATTAAGGAAATTCTTCCTCAAGCACCGATAAGCTCAGTAATCATTAAGAGGACTATGGAAGAAGTGATAGTTGATATAAATACTTCTAGACCTGGTGTTGTGATTGGTAAAAAAGGTGAAGAGATAGAAAAAATTAAAAAAGAGCTCAAAAAGATTATTAGTGATGGCGTTAAATTGAATGTAGTTGAAGTAAAACAGCCAGATTTAGATGCACATTTAGTAGCTAGCTCAGTTACACAGCAACTCGAAAAAAGAATAATGTTTAGAAAAGCAATGAAGAGAGCTGTACAGAACACAATGAGACAAGGAGCTAAAGGAATAAGAATAGAAGTATCAGGCAGATTAAATGGTGCTGAAATAGCAAGATCAGAATGGTACAGAGAAGGAAGAGTGCCATTGCATACTTTAAAAGCAGATATCGATTATGCAACTAGTGAAGCTTTAACAACCTATGGAATTATTGGTGTAAAAGTTTGGATTTATAGAGGAGATAAAGGTGCTACAGCCTAAAAAGACAAAATACAGAAAACAGATGAAAGGTCGCAACAATGGTTTTGCTTCTGCAGGTTCATCAGTTTCATTTGGAGATTTTGCTCTTAAGGCAACTTCACATGGAATGTTGACATCAAGACAGATTGAAGCAGCAAGAAGAGCTCTTGTTAGATATATAAAAAGAGGCGGAAAAGTTTGGATAAGAGTTTTTCCTGATAAACCAATAACAAAGAAACCATTAGAAACAAGACAAGGAAAAGGTAAAGGAAATGTTGAGTATTGGGCAAGTCCAATAAAACCAGGAAAAATACTTTATGAAGTTGCTGGAGTGAGTGAAAAGGATGCTAAGAGAGCTTTTGAATTAGCTGGCGCTAAGCTTCCAATGGGAACAACGTTTGTTAAGAGAGGCTCAAATGGCTAAGAACAAGACAAAAGATTATAAAAACATGAAACAAGAAGATTTGAAGAAGGAATTAATGGCAAATAGAAAATCATTGTTTGAGAATGGCTTCAAGCATAAAATGGGCCAACTCAAAGAGAGTCATTTGCTAAAAGAGACAAGAAAAAATATTGCAAGAATAAAAACGGAGCTAAGCAGAAAAGATGGCAGCTAAAACTTTACAAGGCGTAGTTACAAGCCAAAAAATGAATAAAACAATAACAGTGGTTGTTGGTAGAAGAAAGAAACATCCTAAATATGGGAAATATATAAATCTATCTACAAAATACCATGTTCATGATGAAAAAGAAGTTTCTAATGAAGGAGATATTGTCATGATACAAGAATGTAAGCCTATTTCTAAAACAAAAAGTTGGGTTTTATTAAATGTTCTTAAAAAAGGAGAAGCAATAGAGTGATTCAGACACAAAGCATGCTAAATGTTGCAGATAACAGCGGAGCAAGAGCTGTTATGTGTATAAAAGTCTTGGGAGGCTCTAAAAGAAGAACCGCCAATATTGGTGATGTGATTAAAGTTGCTGTTAAAGAAGCATTACCACAAAGCAAGATTAAAAAAGGTTCTGTAATGAATGCATTAATTGTAAGAACAAAGTCTGGAGTTAGAAGGTCAGACGGTTCAAAAATTGGTTTTGATGAAAATGCAGTAGTTCTCTTAAACAATACAAGAGATCCAATAGCAACAAGAATTTTTGGACCTGTTACAAGAGAGCTAAGAAAAGCAAAATTTATGAAGATTGTCTCTTTAGCACCGGAGGTACTTTAATGAAAAGTAAGAACACAAAAATTAGAGAAGGTGATGAAGTGATTGTTATTTCTGGAAGAGAAAAAGGTAAAAGAGGAAATATCAAAAGTATAGTCGGAGAGAAATGTATCATTAATGATTTAAATCTTTCTAAAAGACATACAAGACCTAACCCTCAATTAGGAATTACAGGCGGTATTGTAGAAAAAGAGATGCCAATCCACTTATCTAATGTGATGATTTGGAATGCTTCAACTAAAAAACAGGACAAAGTCTCATTTAAAGAAGAAAAAGGTAAAAAAACAAGAATTTTTAGATCTACAGGTAAGGATATTAAATAATGAGCTTAAAAGAAAAATACAACAAAGAGATTGTACCAGCTCTTAAAGAAAAACTCGGGTATAAATCCGTTATGCAAGTTCCTAAGCTGCAAAAAATAACCATCAATATGGGCGTAGGTGAAGCATCAAAAGATAAAGGTGTTTTAGCAAATGCAGTTAAAGATCTTGAAGCAATAGCAGGACAAAAAGTCATAGTCACTAAAGCAAGAAAAGCAGTGGCAACTTTTAAAATTAGAGAAGAATACCCAATAGGATGCAAAGTAACTCTCAGAGGACAAAGAATGTACGATTTTTTCCAAAGGTTGATAGATCTTGCAATACCAAGAGAGAAAGATTTTAGAGGTTTAAGTGAGAAATCTTTTGATGGCAAAGGAAATTATAATATGGGAATAAAAGAACAAATTATCTTTCCTGAAATTGATTTTGATAAAGTCGACAAAATAAGAGGAATGGATATTGCAATTACGACTTCAGCAACAAAAGATGAAGAGGCAAAGGAATTGCTTCATTGTTTTAATTTCCCATTTAGAGGTAAAAATGGCTAGAAAATCATTAATAGAAAGAGAAAAGAAAAAAATTAAACTTGTTGCAAAACATGCAGACAAGAGAGCAGCATTGAAAGAAGAGCAAAGAAAAGCAGCAACATTTGAGGAAAAGATGGAAATACAAAGGAAGCTACAGAAGCTACCAAGAAATTCTAATCCATCGAGAGTCGTTAGAAGATGTGCCTTAACAGGGAGACCTAAAGGAGTATATAGAAAGTTTGGTTTGAGTAGAACTAAATTAAGAGAATTAGCAATGTCCGGTAAATTACCAGGCGTAAAGAAATCAAGTTGGTAGAATTATGACTGATCCAGTAGCAGATTTATTAACACGAATAAGAAATGCACTTATGAGAAAAAAAATGAGTGTAAATGTGCCATATTCAAAACTTAAACATGAATTAGCAAAACTTCTTGTAAAGGAAGGTTTTCTTAGCGACGTTAAGAAAGTAAAAAAAGATTTTGAAGAATTGGATATTACTTTGAAATATCACAATGATGAGCCAGTAATTAAAGAATTAACAAGAGAATCTAAGCCAGGATTAAGAAAATACATAAGTTATAAAGATATTAAGCCACATAAAGGTGGTCTTGGCTTAAAAGTTTTAACAACAAGCAAAGGTCTTATGACCGATAAAGATGCCATCAAAGAAGAGATTGGCGGTGAAATTATTTGTAGGGTATTTTAATGTCAAGAATCGCAAAAGATCCAGTAATCATACCAGAGTCAGTAACAGTAACTGCTGAAGGGAATACTTTAAAATTTAAAGGTCCTAAAGGAGAATTAAATCTTGATGTTCATGAATCTGTAAGTTTTTCTATTGAAGATTCAAATATACAAGTTATCTGGGAGAGTGGTGAAGAAGCAGCTATGGCAGGAACAATGAGGTCACTTATTAATAATTATGTTTTAGGAGTTAGTGAAGGATACACCAAAACCATAACATTAAATGGTGTTGGTTATAGAGCTAAAGTTCAAGGTAAAAAAATAGTATTAACTTTAGGGTTCTCTCATCCAGTTGAATACACTTTACCTGAAAATGTTGAAGTAAAATCAGAGAATCAGACAGAATTTAGTCTTTCATCAAATAATAAACAAATTTTAGGCCAAGTTTGTGCTGAAATAAGAGCATTTAGACCGCCAGAACCTTATAAAGGTAAAGGAGTTTTTGTTGATGGTGAGCATATAGTAAGGAAAGAAAGGAAGAAGGCAGCAGCGGTAGCATAATCATGAGTAAAGAAGCAGCAAGAATAAGAAGATCTAAGAAGCTTAGAGCAAATCTATATAAGAATGGAACTATGAGAATTTCAGTATCTAAATCATTAAAAAATATTGCTGCTCAATTAATTGATTCATCAAATGGCATTGTTCTTGTAACAATCTCTACTCAACAAAAAGCATTTAGTGGTGCTTCAGGTGGAAATATTGAAGCTGCAAAAAAGGTAGGAAATGAAATTGCTAAAAAAGCTTTAGATCTTGGTCATAAGAAAGTGACTTTCGATAGATCTGGATATAAATATCATGGAAGAGTGAAAGCCCTTGCTGAAGCGGCTAGAGATGGAGGTCTAGAATTCTAATGGAAAAAGCAGAATTAAATAATATGACTCAACAAGATACTTTGGTTGAGAAACTTGTCCAAGTAAATAGAGTCGCAAAAACTGTTAAAGGTGGAAGAGTTATGTCTTTTACAGCATTAACAGTTGTTGGTGATGGGAATGGAAGAGTAGGTTATGGTAGAGGTAAAGCTAAAGAAGTCCCAGTTGCTATACAAAAAGCTTTAGATGAAGCAAAAAGAAGTCTTGTAGATGTAGAACTAAATGGAAATACTCTTTGGTATCCAGTCACAGAAAAGAGCTCAGCAACAAAAGTTTATATGCAGCCGGCTTCAGATGGTACAGGTATCATTGCTGGCGGAGCAATGCGTGCTGTACTTGAATTAGTTGGCATAAAAAATGTTTTAGCTAAATGTTATGGCTCAACTAATCCTATTAATGTTGTAAGAGCGACAATTAATGGTCTATCTAAAATGGAATCACCAGAAAAAGTAAAAGAGAGAAGAAAATAATGTCAAAAATAAAAGTAACACAGATAAAGAGTCTAATTGGAAGGAAAAAAAATCACAGACTTTCTATAAAAGGTTTAGGTTTGAGAAAGATTGGAGACAGTAAAATTCTTGAAGACACTCCATCAGTTAGAGGAATGGTAAGCCAAGTAGATTATCTTTTAAATGTTGAGGAAGTTAAGTAATGGATAAGATAGCTTTAAATAGTATCTCGGATTCTAAATCTAGATCTAATAGAAAAAGAGTTGGAAGAGGCGCTGGTTCTGGCATAGGAAAGACAGCTGGAAGAGGACATAAAGGTCAAAAGGCTAGATCTGGTGGAAATATAAGGCCAGGTTTTGAAGGGGGTCAAATGCCATTACAAATGAGAGTTCCAAAATTTGGTTTCTCATCAAGAATCTCAAGATCAACAGAAAATATAAATGTGAAGAAACTAGAAAAAGTTAAAAAAATTGATATAGAGAATCTAAAGAAACTTGGACTAATCAAAAAATCTACAAAGAAAGTTAAAGTCTTTGGTGAAGGAAAGCTATTATCAAAACCAACAGATGAGAACATAAAAACATCAAAAGGAGTAACTTTTGGATAATTCAATGTCAGAACTATGGCGAAGATTGGGCTTTGTTGCTTTAGCTCTTCTTATTTATAGAATTGGCACTCATATACCAATTCCTGGGATTAACCCAGAACAAGTTGCAGCTCTTTTTCAAGAAACCGATCAAACAATACTTCAATACTTCAATTTATTTTCAGGAGGGGCTCTTGAAAGAATGAGTATATTTGCTTTAAGTGTTGTTCCATATATATCGGCAGCAATTGTTATGCAATTATTCTCAAATTCCCTTCCTTATCTACAAGAATTGAAGAAAGATGGTCAAAGTGGCAGAAATAAGATTACTCAATATACAAGGTATGGAACTGTTGTTTTTGCTTTGATTCAATCAACTGCCTTAACCTTTACTCTGCAAACAGCAGGACTAATAGATTCAGGCAGCATGTTTGGTGCTATAACAGCTATTTTATCTATTGTTACAGGTACTGTCTTCTTAATGTGGTTAGGAGAACAGATTTCAGAAAGAGGTATAGGTAATGGAATATCTCTGATAATTGCTACAAGTATAATTGTTGGAGTTCCAAGGGCATTTGGGCAAGCTTTAACTCAAACTCAAACTGGTGAGAGCAGCTATCTTCTTTTAATTATCCTTGCAATATTGACACTTATATTAATTGCTTTTGTTGTTTTTGTTGAAAATGCACAAAGAAGAATAACAGTGAATTATGCTCAAAGACATCAGGTTCGTGGCATGGTCCAAGCTCCTGCTAGCTTTTTACCACTCAAATTGAATATGTCTGGAGTAATACCAGCTATTTTTGCCAGCACATTCTTATTATTTCCAGCTTCTTTATCGCAATGGTTTGGTACAGGCTTAGGGTTAGGAGGTTTAAATGACTTTGCTACACTCTATCTTGCTCCAGGATCACCATTATATATGCTGTTATTTGCAATTCTAATTGTTTCTTTCTGTTATATATGGCTAGCTTTAACATTTAGTTCACAAGATATGTCAGATAACCTGAAAAGAGGGGGAGCTTATATTCCAGGCATTAGGCCAGGAGAGCAAACTGCAACATTTATAGATACGATACTTTCACGATTGACGGTATTTGGTGCTCTATATTTAACATTAGTATGTTTATTACCTCTTATGCTCATAAATAGTTTTGGCATTTCTTTTTATTTAGGAGGCACATCAGTTTTGATTGTGGTTGTTGTAATGCTTGATTTACAAAGACAAATTCAATCATATGTTATGAGCCAACAATATGCATCTATCTTAAAAAATGCTAATATTTCGGGCTCAAAAAAGAGTAAAAGAAGATGAAAGTAAGATCGTCAGTAAAAAGAATTTGCAAAGATTGCAAAATAGTTAAAAGATCAGGCACATTATATGTGATCTGTAAGAATAAAAGGCATAAACAAAGGCAGGGTTAATTATGGCAAGAGTAGGCGGAATAAATATACCAGACAATAAACATATAGATGTTGCTTTAACTCATATTTATGGGATTGGTAGAAAAACTGCTCAAGATATTTGTAATAAGTTAGATATTAAATTTAGCAAAAAAGTCTCAGAATTAAGTGAAAAAGAACTTGATACCATAAGAGACGAACTAAAAAACTTTCAAATAGAAGGCGATCTACGAAGAGACATTAATTTTAATATTAAGCGTTTAATGGATCTTGGTTGTTACAGAGGTATAAGGCATAGAAAAGGATTGCCTTTAAGAGGGCAAAGGACAAAAACAAATGCAAGAACTAGAAAAGGTCCAAGGAAACCTATAAGAGCATAATATGGCTGGAAAGAAGACAAAAAGAATAGTTACTGATGGAATTGCTCATATAAAAGCATCTTTTAATAACACGATAGTGATGATTACTGATATGGGTGGTAATGCTCTATGTTGGGCAACATCAGGCGGACAAGGTTTTAAAGGTTCAAGAAAAAGTACGCCATTTGCTGCACAGATTGCAGCTGAAAGAGCAGGAAATATGGCAAAAGATTTAGGTATGGTGAATCTTGAAGTGAGAGTTAAAGGCCCAGGAGCTGGAAGAGAGTCTTCAATTAGAGCTTTGAATGCTTGTGGACTAAGAATCAATAAAATAACGGATGTAACCCCACTTCCACACAATGGATGTAGGCCACCAAAAAAGAGAAGAGTTTAATATGGCAAGATATACAGGACCAAGACTAAGACTTTCTAGAAGAGAGGGCACAGATTTAATGCTCACATCTGGAACAAGAGCAATTGAATCAAAGTGTAAGTTTGACAATAAGCCTGGAAATGCAATGTCTCGAGGAAGGTTATCAGATTATGGCACACAGCTAAGAGAAAAGCAGAAAGTTAAAAGAATGTATGGTTTATTAGAAAGACAATTTAGAAATTATTATCTTAAAGCTGCAAAGTCTAAAGGAAATACTGGCGATAATTTATTAAACCTATTAGAAACAAGGCTAGATAATGTTGTTTATAGAATGGGTTTTGGAGTAACAAGAGCAGAATCTAGACAAATTGTTGCTCATAAATCAATTTTGGTTAATGGAAAAGTTGTGAATATTCCATCTTATAACGTTAAACCTAATGATGAGATATCAGTTAGAGATAAAAGTAAAGAACATCTTAGAATTAAGGCTGCAGTTGAACTTGCAAAATCAAAAGATCAAGCAAGTTGGATTGAAGTCAGTTTTGATGAAATGAAGGGCACTTTCTTAAGTTATCCTGATCGTTCAGAACTAAGTTCAGAGATTAACGAGAACTTAATTATTGAGTTGTACTCAAAGTAATAGAGGAGAATATGGAAGAAGATAATAGAATGAACGTTTTAGCGCCTGAAGTTGCTAAAGTAGACGAATTAGATAAAAACAATCTCAGAGTTGTTTTAGAGCCTTTTGAAAGAGGTTTTGGATACACAATTGGACATAGTCTAAGAAGGATTATGCTTTCTTACATGCCTGGTGCAGCTATTACAGAAGTAAAAATTGATGGCGTGTCTCATGAATATGGAACAATTGAAGGAATAAAAGAAGATATTTTAGATGTTCTCTTAAATCTTAAAGATTTAGCTATTAAATTAGATGGGCCAGCTGAAGCTGAATTAAAGTTGGACGTTAAAACACCAAAAACGATCACAGCATCAGATTTAGAATTGCCTGCAGGAGTTGAAGTTATGGATCCTGATCATGTAATTGCCACTCTAGTTGAACCAAAAAAGCTTGTTATGACTTTAAAAGTTGAAACTGGTACAGGATATGTTCCTTCAGAAAATAACAAGAATAAGAGCGTTGATTCATTGCATCTTGATGCAATATTCTCTCCAGTAAAGAGAGTTAATTATAAAGTTGAGAATACAAGAGTTGAGAATAGAACAGATCTAGATAAATTAATATTAGATTTAGAAACTGACGGAACAATTGATCCAAAACAAGCAGTTAAATATGCTGCAACTATTATGCAGCATCAATTAGCTGTATTTGTTGATGAAGAATTAGTCTCAAGAAAAGAAAAGAGAAAAGATAAATATGACTTTGATCCACTTCTTTTAAGATCAATTGAGGAGTTAGAGCTTACTGTAAGATCTACAAATTGCTTAAAAGCAGAAAATATTTTCTTAATTGGAGATTTAATACAAAGAAGTGAAATGGATTTATTAAAAACTCCAAATCTAGGAAAAAAATCATTGAATGAAATTAAGGATGAATTAGCGTCAAGAGGACTTTCTATGGGAACCGTCCTTAAAAATTGGCCGCCAATGTAAAAAATGAGACATAGAAAGCTTAGTAGAAGATTTAGTAGAACTTCATCGCATAGAATTGCAATGATGAGGAATCTTTCTATTTCATTAATTGAGCATGAAGTAATAAAAACAACTGTTGAGAAAGGTAAAGAACTTAGACGTTTCTTTGAACCTCTTATTACGAGAGCCAAAGAAGACAATCTTCATAACAGAAGGCTTGTAATTTCAGAACTTAATTCCAAAGAGGCAGCAAGCAAACTATTTTCAGATCTAGGCCCAAGGTTTAAGGAAACTAATGGCGGATATCTGAGATTAATAAAAGCCGGTTTTAGGGAAGGAGATAAAGCAGATATATGTTATGTAGAACTCACATGCAGAGAGGAAGCTGAAAAAGAATTAGTTGATGATGCTGTAATTGAAGAAAAAGTAGAAAAAGACTTAGAAGATAAAGTTTCTGCAAAAACTAAAGAACCTGAAACAGAAGAAGTGGAAGCT
>CAYFES010000018.1:0-2982 GCA_964342225.1 uncultured Gammaproteobacteria bacterium | reverse complement strand
GGAAGCTAAAGAACCTGAAACAGAAGAAGTGGAAGCTAAAGAACCTGAAACAGAAGAAGTGGAAGCTAAAGAACCTGAAACAGAACCTAAAGCTAAGAAAGAGAAATCTAAAGAGAGTTGGTGGTCAAGGTTTTTTAAATAATCTTCAACATTTGCCCTGTAAAAGAATTTTTATTTTTCTTAACTGTCTTTATATCTCCTTCAGCAACTATATTTCCTCCACCATCTCCTCCTTCTGGACCTAAATCAATTATCCAATCTGCTAATTTTATTACATCAAGATTATGTTCAATTATGATTACACTATTGCCTTTGTTCACTAGCTTATTAAGGACATCCATAAGCATTTGAATGTCATAAAAATGTAATCCAGTTGTTGGTTCATCTAAAACATAAAGAGTATTGCCTGTATCTCTTTTTGATAATTCTTTAGAAAGTTTTACCCTTTGTGCTTCACCTCCAGAAAGTGTATTTGCTGCTTGACCTAATTTTATATATGACAATCCAACTTCCTTTAGAGTAAATAATTTTTTAAGAACTTGAGGTACAGATTTAAAAAAATCCATTGCTTCCTCAACTGTCATTTCAAGGATTTCATGAATATTCTTTTTCTTAAATTTTATTTCTAAAGTATCGTCCCTAAACCTCTTTCCTTTACACACATCACATTCCACAAATAAGTCTGGTAAGAAATGCATTTCCACTTTAACCCATCCCTCACCTCTACAATTTTCACATCTTCCTCCTTCAACATTAAAACTAAATCTTCCAGGCTTATACCCTCTGGTCCTTGATTCTTCTGTGCTTGCAAATATTTCTCTTATATAAGTAAAAAGGCCTGTATAAGTTGCAGGATTTGATCTTGGTGTTTTGCCAATAGGGCTTTGATCAATTGATATAAGTTTATCTATATTCTCTTCACCTAGTATCTTCTTGAAGTCAGTTTTTTCAGGAGCTTTCTGATTATTAATCTTGGAGTTTATTCCTGGAATCAATGTATGGTTTATTAAAGATGATTTACCGGACCCAGAAACACCAGTGATAGCAACTAATTTGTTGAGAGGTATTTCAACATTAATGTCATTAAGATTGTTTGTTTTAGCACCAGATATATATAGAGAATGATTACTTTCCTTTCTTTCCTTGTCTTCTAAAGTAATCTCCCTTTCTTTCCTTAAATATTGAGATGTAATAGATTTTTTTGATTTGCATATATCTTTTACATCTCCTTGAACCACAACAGAACCTCCATGAATTCCAGCACCTATACCAAGATCAATTATATGATCAGCTGACCTGATCATCTCTTCATCATGTTCTACTACTATTATGGTATTTCCTAAATCTCTGAGTTTAAGAAGAGTTCTTATTAATTTTTTATTATCTCTTTGATGTAGTCCAATTGAAGGCTCATCTAATACATATATTACACCCACTAGTCCAGACCCTATTTGACTCGCTAACCTTATTCTTTGGGCTTCTCCGCCTGAAAGTGTATTTGCTCCTCTAGAAAGATTTAAATAATCTAGTCCAACATCAGTTAGAAAGGAAAGCCTTAAAATTATTTCTCTAGAAATTTTCTCAGCTATTTCTGATTTATTACCTTCAAGATTTATATTCTCTATTATTTCTAAAGCATCTTGAATCTTTAAATTACTAATTTCAGGTAAACTCATATCATCAACGAAGACATTTCTTGATGTTCTATTAAGTCTTTGTCCTCCACATGAATTACAACTTTTTTCAGACACATAAGAATTTATTTTTTCTCTTATGAAATAGGAATCAGTTCGATCATATTGTCTTTGGAGAGATGGTATTACTCCTTCAAATACTTCCTTTTCTTTTTTACCCGTTGTTAGATCATTGAATGATATTTCTTTATTTGACCCCCAAAGAATTATTTTTCTTGTTGTATCTTTCAGTTTATTCCAAGGTGTATTGATATCTTCTTTCTGATACTCAAGAAGACCTATTATCTTGCTTTGATAATAAGGAGTATTCCATGGCTCTATACATCCTTGAGCTATACTCAAATTTTTATATTTGATAATTTTATCTTCATCGAAATATGTATTTATACCTAATCCATCACATTCTTCGCATGCGCCACTTGGATTATTAAAAGAAAATATTTTTGGTTCGAGTTCTTGTACCGAATAATTACACTTTGGACATGAATGTTTGTTTGATAAACGATATTCTTTATCTATACCAACTATATCTACACTTCCATTTGAAAATCTTATAGCTGTTTCAATGGATTCAGTTAGTCTTTGTTTACAGTCATCTGTCTTTTCTATCATTAACTGATCAACCAAAACTGAAATATTATGTTTTTTATTCTTTTCAAGTAAGGGAACTTTATTAATCGCATATATTTCGTCATTAATTCTTACTTTAGAGAACCCTTCAGCCATAAGCTGTCCTAGAAGCTCAATATGCTCTCCCTTTCCATCCATAATTATGGGCGAAAAGATTGTTATCTTATTGCCAGTCTCTTTTTTAATTGTTTCTGCAACCATAGCTATAACAGGCTTAGCATTTAGCTCTAAACCATGATCAGGACATTTTGGTATGCCAACTCTAGCAAAAAGAAGTCTTAGGTAATCATGTACTTCTGTGATTGTGCCTACAGTCGATCTTGGGTTATGTGATGTTGATTTTTGTTGAATAGATATAGATGGAGATAATCCCTCAATAGATTCTATCTCCGCTTTATCCATGACAGATAAAAACTGTCTTGCATAAGTTGATAATGATTCAACATATCTTCTCTGTCCTTCTGCATAGATAGTGTCAAACGCTAGTGAAGATTTTCCTGAACCAGACAATCCTGTAATAACAGTAAGCTTATCTCTTGGTATCTTAAGAGATATATTTTTTAAATTATGTGCTTTAGCACCTTTGATTTCAATAAACTTCAAATTGATAACATGAATTAGAAAAAAGTATTATAGAATATGTATATGTCTAGCGTAA
>CAYFES010000017.1:0-15456 GCA_964342225.1 uncultured Gammaproteobacteria bacterium | reverse complement strand
GAATTTCTTTTTCTGATTCATTATCTAGAGCAGATGTCGCTTCATCGAATATTAGAATTGATGATTGCTTCAACAAAGCTCTTGCGATTGCAACTCTTTGTTTCTCTCCACCAGAAAGCAGATCCCCACTATCACCAATAACCGTATCAAACCCATCAGGCAAGTTCATAATAAATTCATACGCATTTGCTTCACGGGCAGCTTGGAATACAGCTGTATCTGTTACATCATCCATTCCGTAAGCTATATTGTTTTTAACGGTATCGTTAAATAACGTAGGATCTTGAGATACAAAAGAAATAGATCTTCTCAGATCTTTTAGTTTTACTTTCTTGATGTCATAACCATCGATTCTTATCCTGCCATCGTAATTGTCATAAAAACGATTTAGTAGATTAACTATCGTCGATTTACCGCTACCAGATTTACCAACCAGTGCTATTGTTTCTCCTTTATTTGCATGAATTGAAATATTTTTTAAAACGGGATCACCATCTTCTGTATAAGAAAATGAGACATTTTCAATGGAGACTTCGCCTTCAAGATCTTTATTGATTTCTATGCCTTCATCGTATTTCTCTGGAGCACCATCAATGGCAGAAAAAATATCTTCTGCTGCCGCTAAACCTCTCTGTATGACCGCGTTTAAGCTTGATAATTGTCTAATCGGCCTTGCCATTAAGCCTGCTGCTGTAAAGAAGGCAACGAATGACTCTGAAGGAAGGTTTAATTCTTCTAAATTGGTAAGTGCTAGATAACTCATTGCTGCTAGCGCAAAAGCGACAAATACCTGTATAAGAGGTGTAGTTAAGTTGCCAGTACTCTCCATTTTTAGGTTTTGTTTTAAATTCTCATCATTTGCTTGCTCAAATCTCTTTTCTTCGCCACTTTCATTGCTAAATGACTTTATTTCTTTTGCTCCTGAGGCTATTTCATTACTGACCTGTGTGACTTGCCCCATTACATCTTGAATCTTGCGAGCTACCCTTCTTAACCTTTTTCCAGCTATTGCCACTATTACACCTATTAATGGAGCAATAACTAGAATCACCAGAGTTAGTTTCCAGCTGAGATACAGCAAATAAACAAAGAGACCAATTAGCAAAAAGCCTTCTTTAGCTAGAATTTTTAACGCATTGGTAGCTGCTCCGGTAATTTGATTCGTTGTAAAGATTATTCTGTTTACAATTTCTCCCTTGGAAGCCTGATCAAAAAAGCTCATTGGCTGATAAAGCAAGCTTTTAATTAGGTCTTTTCTTAAGTTATGAACCACTTTAAGACCCACGTTTGCCATAAAGTAATTTCCAACATAGAAGCCAATACCTCTAATAATTGCAATAAAACCAAGAAAAGCCGCTAAATTTAAAGGATTGAAAGAATTTGTACTGCTTTCATTTATGTATGCAATTACTTGTTTTAACCACTCCACTGCAGAAATATCAGCAGCTGCAAACAGAAAAAAGCCCACAATGCTCAAAAAGAACAGCCCTTTATGCTTAAAGGTATAGCCAATCAGCCTAGAGTAGAGATTTTTATTCATAACTAAACAAGCCCTTTATCGCTTATCTTTAGCATTTTATCAGCCCTTTTAGCAAAAGATATATCGTGAGTAGCATATATCACTAAAGACCTATTTTTGCTTGCATAATTAAGTATAAAATCTTGAATAATTGAGCTATTAGTTTGATCTAAATTGCCTGTTGGCTCATCTAAAATAAGTATCTTGGGTTTAGCCGCTAAAGCTCTAGCAATAGACGCTCTTTGCCTCTCTCCTCCAGATATATTGGATGGAAATTTATCCTTTATGTGAGCTATTTCAAGATCTTTAAGTATCTTTTGTATAGAGCGATTATTCTTGCCAAAACAGCTAGCAAGACAGTTTTCAAAAACTGTTAAATTATCAAGAAGATAATGAAACTGATAAGCAAACCCAAAAAGCCCTTTTCTTAGCTTACTTTTTGCTTCAGGATCCGCAGCAGACAGCTCAGTGCCTTTAATAGTTATAGACCCATTATCAAAGGCATCTAAGCCTGATATTAGATTTAGAAAAGTTGTTTTTCCTGACCCTGAAGGGCCAACAATGCTATATGAAGTTGAGGCTTTAAAATCAATGGATAAATCGCTAAATATCTCTTGTTCTGATGACTTATCTTTATAAATCTTAGATATATTCTTTACTTTAATCATGAGTGGTTAATTATGTTGATTGGGTTTGTGTTTGCTGCTTTTCTTGCTGGAATAAGGCCAAAAAGCATCAACAAGACAAATGTTACGAGGTTAATCATCAAAATCTGATTAAATTTCACAATAGAAGGAAAATAATCCAGATAATAGACGTCAAGCATTGATATATCGAAGACTCTAGACAAAAAGAGCAAAAATTCAGTTATGTTCGACGCAAATAAGTATCCAAGCAGGTTTCCTAAGACTATTCCAATTACTCCTACTGTAAAAATAAGCTGAAGGAATATTCGTTGAATCTGATTTCTTGAATAGCCCATTGTCCTTAAAATCGCAATTTCTTTTTCGTTTGTTTTTATTAAATTGTTGATTGATATTAATAGACTAATAATGGCCACTAACAGTATTAAGGACATCAATAGAGAAACCATTATTTTTTCAAGCTGAACAGCTCTAAATAGGCCTCCATAAAGCTGATCCCAGCTGGATAATCTAATATATCCCTCGTTCTCTAAGCTTTTAATTAAATTTCTGCCTGTTTCTCGTGCTGTTAGCACATTTTCTACTCTAATCTCTATATTTTCGCCATTTTCAGGCTTTATAAAGCTTTTAAACAAGCTATTGTCTATTAATGCATAGCTCTGATCTATTTCTGACCCAACTGAGAAGATTCCTGACACTTTAAAAGAGATGATTCTTGGTACGCCTAATAAAGGGTTAGATTCGCTAATATTGACAAGTTTAACGCTATCTCCTGGCCCCACATTCAAATCGTAAGCTAAAGCTTCACCAAGGATTATATTTGATCCTAGTTTCAAGTCATCGAGTGAGCCTATGAGCATATTATCCGGAATTATAGATATCTCAGAATCTTTAGAGGTCCCTTTTAAATTTATACCTTTAGAGACATCATTTTTATTAATAACAATTTGAGTTGATAGATGTGGTGCAACATCTACGACATCAGAATGGTTTTTTAGCTTTTCAGTTATTTCTTCGAGATTATTAAAGCCATTCTTTTTCTCTATTGTTATGTGTGGAATTACTCCAAGAATTCTTTTCTGAAGTTCATTTTCAAAACCATTCATTATCGAAAGTACGACAATTAATACAGCGGTTCCAATACCAACACCCAATGTTGTAAGAATAGTTAAAGAAGATAGCTTTTTGCTGCCTTTCTGAAATAGATATCTAAAAGATATTTTGCTTAAAAAATTATTCAACTGAGCTTCTTCATTATCTTCGAGAAGATACCAAATGCTTTTCCTCTTGGTGGACGCATTACAGAAAGCACAGCATCAGATTTCGTTTGATAATAAATGCCTCGTAAATTAGAGAAGTTTAGAAACCCTTCGTACCCAAAATAATAACCATATCCAGATGGCCCTACTCCGCCAAAAGGAAGATGTGATTGCATTAAATGGAACATAGTGTCATTAATTGTTACTCCTCCTGAACGCGTATTATTGATTACAAAATCTTGCTCAGACTTTTTATTGCCAAAGAAATAGAGGCCTAATGGATGATCATGAGCATTTATGTAGTCAACAACTTCTGACAATTCATCGTATAGCATTATTGGCAGGAGAGGTCCGAAAATCTCATCTTGCATAACCTGCATAGAATCATCTACATTCATAAGAACTTTCGTTGTCATAGTGTCTTTAGGTTCCGAATCAAAATCACCCAAGCTAATTACTTCTGCGCCTTTTGATTTAGCATCTTCAATATAGGATTTCATTCTATTGAAGTGATGATCATTTACCATTGATGTGTAGTCATCTTCATTTCCATCTGGATAGAAATCAGCAAACACATTTTTCAATTCATTAATAAATTTATCTTCGAGACCTCTTTTTAGAAATACATAGTCAGGGGATAAACATATTTGTCCAGCATTTAATGTTTTAACAAACATAATTCTTTTTGCGACAAGACTAAGGTCTGCATCTTCAGAAATAATAGTTGGACTTTTTCCTCCCAGTTCTAGTGTTGTAGGAACTAAATTGTCAGCTGTATTTGCTAGAACCTTTTTAGCAATTCTGTTGCTTCCGGTATAAAGAAGATGATCAAAAGGCATAGAAGTAAATTCTGAGCCTACTTCTGGACCTCCAAGAAAGACTGCAAATTCAGATTTATCAAAGTATTTCTCTACCGCATCTTTCATAACTTGAGAAGTATTAGGCGTAAACTCTGATGGTTTAGCCATAATCTTATTTCCAGCGGCAAGAATGGAAGCAGCTGGATAAAACACCATTCCAACTGGGAAATTCCATGGAGCTATAACTCCAACACTTCCTAATGGCATAGGCTTCATAATTGTTTTTGCACCCATAAGATCAGTTCCAAATGATGATGATCTTTTAGAAGGCTTCATCCATTTTTTTAGATTCTTAAGAGTGAATGCAAAATTTCTAATACTCTGATCAATTTCAGATGTTCTTATCTCGTGATGAGATCTATTTTTATAATCTTGATTCAGAGCCTCAATAATCTGATCGTCATGTGTTTCAATTAAAGCTATACATCTTTTTAGACTATCTACTCTTTGGTTGTACGTTGGCGGCCCATCTTTTATGAACGCTTTCTTTTGTAGTTCTAAAGTTTCTCTCATCATAATTTTCTCACCATACCCTCTATACATTTTACCCAATTATCATTCGAATTGAGAGATGGTACATAATCTAGCTTTTGACCACCCTTTTCTATAAATAGTTCCTCATACTCAACTCCAATTTCAAATATTGTTTCTAAACAATCACCAGTGAAAGAAGGAGACACAACTAATATATTCTTAACTCCATTTTCAGCAAAGTCTTCGATCACTTTATCAGAAAATGGTTTAACCCAATTTGAGCTTAATCTAGATTGAAAAGCAGTTATAGTTTTTTCGGGATTAACGTCTAGTTTATTAAGCAATAATTTTGTTGTTTCATAACAAGCAGCTCTATAGCAGTGATGATTGTCTCCACTTACGCCATTTTCACAATCTCTGTCATCACACTTGCCTTTATTGTAAGCAGCATCTAATTGGCTCATTGGCAGACCATGATAACTAAATATGATCTTATCGTAGGAGTCTAAATCAAATTTTAAAATATTCTCTTTGAAAGCTTCCAGAAAATCATCATTATCATAAAATTGGCTTATTGTTTTCACGGATGGAATAACATTCCATTTTGATATTTTTTGTAATGAGTATTCCAAAAAGGAGCCATTAGCAGCAGAAGAATATTGAGGAAAAATAGGAAGCAAAATAATTTCTTCATACCCCTTCTTTTCAAAATTTTCTAAAACTTTTGCAATCGACGGATTTTTATATCGCATTGCGTATTCAACATCATAAGAATTTTGCAGAGCGTTTCTGACTTTATGCGTTAAATCTTCCATATGGTATTTCAATGGCGACCCCCTATCAGACCATATCGCTTTATAACTCTTAGATGATGAGAATGTTCTTGTGGGCACAATTATTAGATAAACGAGAAGAAATCTCAGAAATGATGAAACAGAGCTAAGAACTCTACCATCGTTGAGAAATTGTCCTAAATAACTAGCAACATCAAACCAAGATGGACTATCAGGAGTGCCCAAACTAATTAATAGAACTGCTTTTTTGTTCTTGCTCATAAGTAAAATTTATTGCTAAAGCTTCTTTATTCCAACAAACTCTTTTACTTTTTTAATAAGAGATTGAGTGTGAGTTCTAACTTCTTTAGCATTGGTTTGTAGAATCTCTTCTGTATCAGATTTTCTTGATTCTAGTTCTAGATATTTGTCTCTAATAGGCTTAATCAAGTCATTTAAATCATTAAATACAATATTCTTTGCGTCGCCCCAACCAATACCATCTTCATACTTATGCTTCATATCCTTTATTTGGTTATCAGCAGCAAAAGAACTATATATTGAGAAAAGAGTATTATCTTTCCAATCTTTCTTTTCTCCAGGCTCTTGAGAATTTGTGACTATCGACATAATCGATTTCTTTAGATCCTTTTCTGAAGAAAGAATAGGAACGATATTATTGTAACTTTTAGACATTTTTCGCCCATCTGTACCAAGCACTGTTTTTTCTTCGTTTATAACAGCTTCAGGTATATTGAAAACCTCACCATATTTTTTATTAAATTTCTCAGCAATATCACGTGCTATCTCAAGATGTTGCTTTTGATCTTTTCCTACCGGTACGTGAGTTGCATTTGGAGTCAGGATATCGCAAGCCATGAGCAGTGGGTAAGAAAAAAGTCCCATTGAGATTCCTTCATCAGTGTCTTTCTTGCCACTTTCTTTATTGACATCAGTTGCAGCTTTATATGCATGTGCTCGGTTAAGAAGTCCCTTCTCTGTTACACAGCTTAGAATCCAGGCTAATTCAGTTATCTCTGGCACGTCAGATTGCCTATAGAAATATGTTTTTTCAGGATCTAGGCCTGATGCCATCCATGCCAGCGCTATGCCATGTGTCAATTGATTTAATTGCTCAGGATCCGAAACTTTAATAAGTGCATGTAAATCAGCAATAAACAAAAATGATTCACATTTTTCATCCAATAGCTCTAGAGAAGGTTTAATTGCTCCTATATAATTTCCTAAGTGAGGATAGCCACTTGGCGTTATACCTGTTAAAATCCGTTTCATTCAAATAGTATTTGTTTGAAATTATAAATAATATTCTGATAGATTTGTGGTAGAGAAGACAATTAATCTAAATCAACAGTTAAATGACATAGAGCAACTGTTTGCTTCAGGTCATATTAAAAAAGCACAAAAGGACCTGAGGAAGTTAAATTCCTTGTTTCCTAGAGGCAAACCTATTCCATCTAGATTTAGGCATAAATTTCAAAGATTAAACTTCACAGCAAAGGAATACGATGATTGGGCTGAATTTGCAACATCGGATAAAAGAAGTGAATTAATCAATACAGTTAATGGACTTGCTAATCAAAAGCTTGAACCACGTAAACTTGCTAATCAAATTAATTCATTACAGAAACAATGGCAGAACCTTGATCAACATGGCAAAACAGCCAGCAAGGAAAAATGGGCTATTTTTAAGGAAGCGTGCGAAAAAGCTTGGGCTCCATGCAAAGATTATTTCAATGAACTAGAAAGCAAGAAAGAACAAAATAAAGCCAAAAAATTAAATCTTTTAAAAGATATGGATGCTTTTCCTGCAGGCAAGACAGCTGAGAGTATTACCGTGATTCAAATTGTTAATTTCTTAAAAGGGATTCATGACAAGTGGAAATTATTTTCTCCTGTTCCCGATGGAGACTTTCAAGATCTAAATAAGAGTTTTAGAGAATCAAGGAACAAAATTAATCAACTTTTAGAAGAAGTTGAGAAATTTAATAGAGGTAAAAAAGAAGAAATTATTTCTGAAGTTGAGTCTTTAAGCAAAGAAGATATTGATGCATCAGTAGCTAGAATTAGAGAGTTGCAAGACACATGGAGAACATTAGGTCCAGCTGGAAAAAAATTAGACCCGCAGATTAATGAGAATTTTGCAAAAGTATGCGATGAATTGCTAAAGATCAAAGACAAAGAGCTTGATGAATCAAGAGGCATAATGGAATCAATTATCAAGGATCTAAGAGATAAAGTAATTGCACCAGGCGAAGCAGAACTGAAATTTAGCGAGCTAGAGAATTTACAAGGAACAAATGAAGAGAAAAAGTTTAAGAAAGCAATCAGAGATTTTGCAATGTTGCAGAAAAATGAAAAAGCTCAAGAGAAGCTTAAATCTTATCAAGAGCTCTTTGAACAATTAATTGAGAAAGGAGCCGCTAAAATTGCAAAAGAATTAATTCCTGAATTTGTAAACGGAAAACCTAAAGACGCTATGGATCTAAATGAAGCCTCAATAAGGTTTCAGATGTTTGCTGGTCTCGACCCTATAGGGCCAAAAGAAATGGTATCGAGGGTTAAATTTGAAGAACTAAAAAATAGATTCACAGAGAAGTCTGTTGATCTAAATGAAAAGCTAAAAGAACATTTCACAAACCTAGTTTATTCTAAAGGGACTGCAGCTAAGAAAGAGTCAGCTGACGTAAAGAAAGCCATGTTAAAAGCTTTAAAGAAAGTAGAAAAACTGATTCCTTAGATCCTTTTTATTTCTTCAATTATGCCAAGCGCTGCATTTTTTGGTGCCCTTAATTTTGTAAAGGTTACAAATCCATGAAATAAGTTTGGATAATGTACTTGAGAGACTTCATTTCCTTGGCTTTTTAAATGCTTAGCATAATCTTTTCCTTCATCACATAAAGGATCAAATCCAGCAGTAATAACTGATGTTTTGATTTGAAAATTAGTTTTATTTCTTTGTTTAAGTAAATTAAATCTAGGGTCTTGATTATTTTCTTGATTAGCTCTTAATTGCTTCCAGAACCAATCCATTGAAGCTTTAGTTAAAAGATAATTCTCTTTGAACAGTTCCATTGATTCAAATTCTAGAGAAGGACATGCCATTGGGTAAATTAGTATTTGTGAATAAGGTAATTCTTTTTCCATTCCATCCAAATGATTTGTAAGTGATGCAGCTAAATGACCTCCTGCACTGTCTCCACATAACATTATTTGTTTATCTGCATACCCTTTATTCTTTATCCATTTATATGCTTCATAAGCATCATTTAGGGAGTCTGGAAATTTATTTTCGGGCGCAAGACGATATTCTAGAGAATAAATTTTTATCCCTAATTCTACAGACATAAGTGAGACAAAATTATGATGAGTCTCAACACTTCCCAAGACATATCCCCCACCATGGAAATAAAGCATAGATTTATCAGAAAGAATTTTATTTGGGGTATATTCTCTTACAGATACATTATTTGCATGATCTAAAGAATAATTTTTGACTGAATATTTGTTAGGAGTTTTTTCATTTATTTTGATTTTTAATCTGCTTAAATTGGCTCTTAATCTTTCAGTATTTGTAAAATTTTCGGTATCAATTTTATAACCGAATATATCTATAATCTTAATAAAAGTTGCTGCTTGATAATCGAGATATTCATTTCTTATCCTCTGTCTTTTTAGTGGCCATACTATTTTTAGCAACCAATCAGGCAGAATAAAAAATATAGAAAGAACTAGATTTATGAAGAAATATCTCATTATTTATGGTTGTAATGATCAATTTAACTATAATACTATAATTGTTAAGGGAGCTTTAATTACGTATGCAAACATCGAGTTTAATAGCTTACGCTGTACCAGTATTCACATTTATGATTTTGTGTGAATTTATCTATGGCTATCTAAGAAAAAGAAACAATTACCGCTTAAATGACACTGTTACTAGTATTGGGCTAGGCTTAATGAGTAGATACCCTACTCTACTCAAATTCGGAGTCCAGGCACTTGTATATACCTATATTTGGGAACAAAACTTTCATTTAGGAATATTGAATGCATACACCCCATTTGTGTGGGTAGCAGCCTTTATACTGTATGACATTAGCTACTATTGGATGCACAGATGTAGCCATGAAATTAAGTTCTTATGGGCTACTCATGTTGTTCATCATCATGGCGAGGAATTCAACCTTTCAACAGCATTAAGACAAACAAGCACAGATTTCTTATTCAAGTGGATCTTTTACACTCCAATTCTGTTCTTAGGCATTCCGCCAGAGATATTTGTAACAGTGGCAGGTGTAAATTTAATTTATCAATTTTGGGTTCACACTGAACATATTGGAAGACTTGGAATACTAGATTACATCTTTGTAACTCCATCAAACCATAGAATTCACCATGCACAAAATAAAGAATATATAGATGCTAATTATGGTGGTGTTTTCATACTTTGGGATAGAATGTTCGGCACTTTTATAGATGAAAGAAGTGATCTTAAGCCAATATATGGCACATCCAAGCCGCTTAAATCTTGGAATCCACTTTGGGCAAATTTAGAGGTATGGGTTCAAATTTTTAAAGATACATGGAGAACTAAAAAATGGTCAGATAAAGTTAAGGTTTGGACTTCTCCACCAGGCTGGAGACCTGATGATGTGTCTGAGAAATATCCAGTACAAAAAAACGATCTGGATAATTTTCATAAATACGATACAAAAACAAACCTATTCTCCAAAATTTTTGGTTTTGGGCAGCTTGTATTTGTAAGCATATATACGCAAGCAGTTCTCTTTAATCCTGATAGCATTTCATATTTAGATAAGTTTCTAATTGGTTTCAACATCATGACCATCTTAGTTTTTGCATCACTTTTTTATGAAAATAAGTTTTTTGGTTATTACCTTGAATTTTTTAGAGCTCTTACGGTTTTACTATTAGCTTATTTGGGCAACTTTAATTTTATGCAGGAAATGGTTATTGGACATGCAATAATCGCAGGAGCTTTATCTGGTTTTGCAATACTAACTAGAAAGACTGAAGATGCTAACGAAGCTCACGAGGCATCTTAAAAGAATCAAGTTCACAGCTATTAGCCTTAACATCTTTCCATTCACCTTCATGAGTAAGAGATGCTAAACCACAAGTAGGATACTTAGGCAGAAAGCCACCACTAAGAAACTCAGTTACCTCATGCATTGAAGGATTATGTCCAACTATCATGATAGTGTTTATCTCTTCTAATGAACTTGTGATTACTTCTAGAACATCTTCTAAGTGGGCATGATATAAGGATTTCTCATATTCAATCTCTGAGATATTGCTAGAGAAAAAATGATCTAATGTCTCTTTAGTTCTTTTTGATGGACTTGAAATTATGACATCAAGGCCAATTTTTTTTGCTTTAAAATAATTGCCCATCAACTCAGCATCTTGTATTCCTCTAGTAGAAAGAGGTCTATCAAAATCTTTTAATGAGAAGTCTGACCAACTCGACTTTGCATGTCTAAGAAAGAATATTTTTTTCATTTTAGAATTATATTAATAGTCCTTTATCCTGATATTATACAAATTAGATTATGTCTCTTTCTAACGAAATAAATAATAAATTTTGGGCAGATCCTCCTTGGGGAGATGGACACAAAAAATATCGACTTGGCTTAGCACCAATAGATCAAGAAGATTGGTTTGAGACCGATATATCATCTGATCTAAAAGAACATAAAAGGAGATTATTAGAAACTAGGTATGAGGATGTAGTAGCCGCAACAGATGACTCAGTTGAAGCTCAAAATATTCTTTCAGAAAAAATAAATACATCTGAAAATGAATTTCCAGATCAAATTGCAAATATATCTCTATCAGTTCCTGATGATCTCTGCGTTATTGAATCCAATGGAGATCAAAGATTGATTGCTGCCTCTGTATGTTCTCCTAGTTACTGGGATTTGACTAAAAAGATAGGAAAGTCTCTTAGAGATATTCATAAGCCTGTTAAAACTTTGAACAAGAAGATAGGCAATCCAATTGAGAAATTTATTAAAAATGCACCTTTAGATACCCCATTTAAAAGAGAGAATTGGTTTATTCACGGAAATAATGAAAGGTTTTATTTGGAGCCAGAAGGTTGGCCTGAAGAACCTATTGAAGAATGGTATGTACGTTCAGAAAGAGAGACTATTTGTAAATACAGTGAAGCATACTCATTGTTTGCTATAAACGTTAGATTTCAACCCTTGTATGCTGTTAAAGATTATAAAGAGGCAAAAAAAGGTCTTATTAATAGTCTTGAAAAATTTGATAATGAAGAGATCAATTATTTTGGAGGAATCAAGAAGCATGACGCTTTACTCAAGCATTTACACTCTTTGTAGCTCTAAGCTCTTTTTTTAATCTTTTTCTAAAAGAGAAATCATCTACTGTAATTGTGTGTCTTGGTGATTCAACTTGCTGAACATCTGGATTATTAATTTCAAAATCAATTAATTTTTGCATATCGCTATTTGGCTCCCATAGCCCTGCTAGATGTTTTGCTGCAAGTTTGGATTGAAGCTCTGCTCCTGGCCATATACAACCAAGAGGCTGGAATAAGCCAATGAAATATAAATTATTAATATTTGCTGGAATCATTTTGTGCAATAGAGGTACGGGACCGCTTTCAAAATCTATAAGACCCTTATCAAAAAATCTATGTTTTATTTTGAATCCTGTGCAAGCAATTATGACATCAAAATCTTCATGACTATTATCTTTAAAATGAACCGTATTTTGATCAATTTTATCTATGTCCGGTTTAGGTTTTACTTTTCCATGTCTAATAGCATCGTATAATTCTGAATTTACTGTAGGGTGTGTTGCAAGAATACTATTTGTAACCTTAGGCAATCCAATATTTTCATTTTTACCCTGTATTAATTCGAGCATAAACTTCATAAAAGGGACTCTAAGAGGCACAGGAAGCCATCTGCTTCTATAAGAGAATATGTCTGTAGTTAAACCAAACATAAACTTTGGAATTAGGTGATAACCTCTTCTCCAACTAATGGTAGTTTTTTTTGCAACTCTAGCTGTCTCAACAGCAACATCACAAGCTGAATTCCCTCCTCCAATTACCAGGACTCTTTTATCGGCAAATGGTTTTGCTGATTTGTAATCATGTGAATGTAAATATTCTCCTGAAAAATCACCAGGATAACTTGGATAACGCGGTTCATGGTGATGTCCATTACAAACAACAAGCGCATCAAATGTATCTTCATTTATGTTTTCTGAACCTAATGATCGCCACTGAATTATCCATTTATCATCATCGGTATATTTGCAGTGCAAAACCTCAGTTCCAAATTTTATAAGTCTATTGATATCAAAGTGATCAGCATAATCATTAAAGTACTTTAGAAGTTCTTTATGTGAAGGATAATCAGAAGCATCTTTTGGCAAGGGAAAATCTTCATAAAAAGAAGTGTATTTAGAGCTAATAATATGTGTGGTTTCAAAAACACTTGAATGCCCTGATGGGTCATTAAATCTCCAGTTGCCTCCTACTCCTTCACAACGCTCAAAAGCCGTAACTTCAAAACCTTGATCATTAAAATTTTTTATTGCTGTAATCCCACAGGGTCCAGCACCAATGACAGCTACTTTCTTCATTTTTATTAAGTTAATTCTTTATACTAGCAAAATATTCATTGGCCCTTTCTAATACTTTCGGAGCTAACCAAATCGATGCTATTAAAGTAGGTATTGCCATCATTGCAAATGCACTATCAATGACATTTAGGGCTAAATCTAAAGATGTAATTGAGAATATAAAAACAAAAGCTATAAAGATATATCTATAAACCTTCACACCAGTTTCACCAAATAAAAATTTTGTACATGCTGAACCGTAATATGAATATGTGAAGATTGTGCTCATTCCAAAACTAACAACACACAAAAATAGAATTACAGAACCAATAGGACCTAAAGCATAAGAGAAAGCTTCAGATGTTAGAGTGGCTCCACTGCTATCAGAAGTTTGCCACACACCAGTAGTTAGTATGATGACCGCAGTAAGAGTGCACATAATCAATGTATCGAAAATCGGACCAGTCATAGCTATGAGCCCTTGCTTTACAGGATCAGATGTTTTTGCTGAACCATGAATTAAAGCCTCAGTACCTATACCAGCTTCATTACTAAAGGCACCTCTCTTTATGCCTAACAGTATTACACCTATCAGCCCTCCACTAACCGCTGAATTAATATTAAAAGCTTCAGCAAAAATAAGCCCTATGGCAGGAAAGAATTGATCGTAATTTATTAAGACAGCTAAAAGTACAGCAAGAAAATAAAGGCTACCCATGAACGGAACTAACCAGGCTGAAACATCAGCGATCCTTTTTAACCCACCTAGAATTACTGTTGCAGTAAGTACTACCAATATACTTCCTGCAATGTACTCAAAATTTTCTACATTTGGAAAATAAAGATCATTAGTTAATTGCACGACTTGATTAGCTTGAAAAGCTGGAAGTCCTGCAATAATGCCAAAGAATGCAAAAAAGTATGCAAGTGGCATCATATACTTAGGCAAACCGTTCTTGATTATATACATCGTACCAGCATTAGTGCTTCCATCAGACTCTACATCTCTGTAAAGAACTGAGAGTGTACAGGTAAAGAATTTAGTAGCAATTCCAAAGATCGCTGTCACCCACATCCAAAAAATAGCACCAGGACCACCAAGTTGTATTGCAACAGCTACACCAGCAATATTACCCAATCCAATTGTTCCAGATAGGCTAGCCGTAAGCGCTTTAAAATGACTTACATCACCCACATCACCCTTACTTGGATGTTTGCCCATTAAGACTTCAAATGCATGACCAAGATATGTAAATGGCCTTAATTTTGTTCTGATTGAAAAATATATTCCCGCACCTAAAAGTAGTACGGCTGTTGGCCAGCTCCAAGCTAGTTCAACAAACTGGGCAAAGAAATTATCTATCGCTTCCATACTGTTTTATCGTAAACAAAATGCAAAGAAAAAGCCGCTAAAAGCGGCTTTTTTCTAAATTAATATCAATTAAACATCATCAGGATCTGGAAAGAATTGATAGCTATCACTAGCATTAGGTCCTTCACAGGTAGCAGATGCATCAAACATTGCTTGTACATTAGCACCTTCATTAGCAAACCTTTCATATGATGTTTGTGCATCATCATGATTTTTATAATAGTTCATCCAGAAAAAATCATATGATGCATATGGTTCAGGGTTGTCTCCATTATGCATATAGACAGCATATCTATATGGAGCAACATCATCACCTTGATTATCAAGATAAGCATTGAATGCTTCAACACCTTCCTTTAGTTTTTCAAGACCATCTTCATCATTGAACTTACAGTAGTGTCCGTAAGTTACCCACTGAACAGATGGCTCTCCCCAGTTATCATTATCACCATTGGGAAAATAAGCATCATAACCTCTTCTATTTTCTCCATCGCAGGTTAAAACAGATTGATGTTTTTCAGCCCAGGCAGCAAATTCTTCGCTTGGTCCTGAAGCCCAAGCAGCATCAGCAGCTTCTTTTGAATCCCAAAATAATTGCCAATATACCTTTCCTTCACCTCCCAATGATTCCTCTAATAATGGAGCATGACCAGCAGCGTAAAATAAAGATTCATCTAGAGCTAAATCGTTCCATTCGTCTACCATCATCCTTGCAGTATTATCATTAAAATCTGTTCCAGGTGTACAGGTCATATATTCACTAAACGGGGGCCCTTGCTCTTCCTTTGTAGCTGCTTCTGGTTCTTCTTGAGAATCAGAACAACCAACTAGAAAAAGAAAAGAAACTAAAATAGATAGTTTTAAATAATTCATTTTTTCTCCTAATTAAGAATAAGAATTAACTATCTCAA
>CAYFES010000016.1:12716-15534 GCA_964342225.1 uncultured Gammaproteobacteria bacterium | reverse complement strand
GCAGCATATTCAGCATCACTATCTGCTTCCATAAGGACAGGATTTTTTATCCATTCCTCCATTTCTCTAGCTCTTCTTTCTAGAGTCTTAGGGTCGTGATATCCATCTGCAATCATCCATCTCAATAAAGTTATATTAGACTTTAAGTATTCAATAATAGGCTCTTTATCAAGCTTAACCGTACAGCCTGAGGCTGATCTTTCTGCTGAAGCATCTGAAAGTTCAAAAGCTTGTTCAATTTTAAGATTTGGCAGACCCTCTATTTCCAGACATCTCCCTGAAAATATATTTTTTTTAGTTTTCTTGTCTAAGGTAAGAAGATTCTGTTTCATTGCAAAATAAGGTATGGCATGAACGAGATCTCTTATAGTTATTCCAGGCCTTAATTCTCCTGAGAATCTAACGAGAACACTTTCTGGCATCTCCAAAGGCATTACTCCTAAAGTTGCTGCAAAAGCTACCATTCCTGAACCTGCTGGAAAACTAATTCCTATTGGAAATCTTGTATGACTATCTCCGCCTGTACCAACTGTATCTGGTATTAGCATTCTGTTTAACCATGAATGAATAATTCCATCACCAGGTCGTAACGAAACTCCACCTCTGTTTATAAAGAAATCTGGTAATGTTCTGTGAGTAACCTCATCAACAGGCTTAGGATATGCAGCTGTATGACAGAAAGATTGCATTACTAAGTCAGAAGAAAAACCTAGACATGCCAATTCTTTTAGTTCATCTCTAGTCATAGGGCCTGTAGTATCTTGAGAACCAACAGTCTTCATTCTCGGTTCGCAATATTGCCCAGCTCTAACTCCTTCCATTCCACATGCTTTACCAACCATTTTTTGAGCTAAGGTATAACCTTTATCAGTTTTCTCGTCTTCACCATATCTGCAGAATTTATCTGAAGGCTCTAATCCCATTTTTTCTCTTGTTTTATCTGTAAGTTGCCTTCCAATAATTAAGTTTATTCTTCCACCAGCTCTGATTTCATCAAAGATTACATTTGTCTTAAGATTGAAAGTGCTTATAACATCACCTGTTGTACCATCGAGCACTTCACCAGAATAAGGTTTTAGTATTATTTTCTTTCCATGCTCTAAGTTATCAACATTGAGTTCTAAAGGGAAAGCTCCAGAATCTTGCAATGTGTTATAGAAAATAGGTGCAATTTTTCCTCCGAAACAAAAACCACCAGTCTTTTTTGCTGGAACAAAAGGAATATCAGACCCCATGTGCCATAGCATTGAATTTACTGCTGATTTTCTTGAAGATCCTGTTCCAACGACATCCCCAACAAAAACCAATTGCGATCCATCAGATTTTAATTTTTTTAATTCATCTAATGGGTTATCAATATTTTCTGAAAATTTTAGGAAAGCTTCTGCATGAAGTGGTATGTCTGGTCTTGACCAAGCTTCTTTAGCTGGAGAGAAATCATCAGTATTAGTTTCTCCACTTACTTTATAAATTGTCAATTTAATTTCTTCATCTAAAGTAGATTTATTTTCAAACCACTCTGCATTTGCCCATGAATCAATAATTGATTTGGCGTGAGAATTGTTTTTGCTTAGTTCAAAAATCTCGTTAAAAGAATCATATACGAGTATTGTTTTTTTAAGAGCTTCTGCTGCTTCAGCAGCAAATTTATCTTTTTTCAATATCTCAACTAATGCTTCAACTGAATAACCCCCTAGCATGGTTCCTAGTATTTCAATTGATTTTTGGGGTGTAATTAAATCTGTTTTAGTTTTTTCTAGGGCTAAATCTTTTAAAAAAGCTGCTTTTACATATGCTGCCTCGTCTACACCTGGAGAAACTTCATTCTCAATAAGATTCAATAGCTCTGCATTGCCAGAGCTATTTTCAAAAGCATTGGCTATTTCTTGTACTTCTTGAGCACTTAAAGGAACAGATGGTAAACCGTCTTTCTTCCTTTTTTCGCGCTCATCATAATATCCTTGCAACATAATCATCAAAAAATTTGATCACAATTCTACATCTAAGTTATCTTAATAGAAAGAATCAGTAAACGTAATGTCAAATAAACTAATAAAAAGAACACCTTGCATTGGAGTATGTTCAACTTCATATGGGGATCATATTTGTAGAGGCTGTAAGAGGTTTAGTCATGAAGTCACTGGCTGGATAAAGTATTCAGATACTGAGAAAAGCTTAGTTAATGAGAGATTACAGAAGTTTAAAACCACTATTTTAGAGGATAAATTCACTATTATTGACTCTGAAAAGCTAAAAAATAAGCTAAAAGACGCCAATATATCTTTTAATCAAGAACTAGATCCATTGTGTTGGGTATTCGATCTCTTCAGAACATTTACCATTGAAGATATAGACTTAGAAGAAGTTGGAATAGCTCTTAAAGGTGAATTCTCGAATATGTCATTATCCAAAATAAAAGAAGATATCAATAAAGAATTTTTTGAATTATCTTTAGCTCATTATGAAAGATATATTATTGGAGAATCCGTTACTTAATCAAAAGAAAAAGAATTTAGTTCAATATTTCCCTGACTATACTCAATAACTGAACCAGAGTCTTCCCAGCTTCCTAAGACTGCTCGTGTTGAGCCATTTGACAGTTTATGAACAGCTGGTCTATGTGTATGTCCGTGAATTAAAATATCAATTTTTTCTCTCTGAATAATCTCTAGAACATAATCATCATTAACATCCATGATATTTTCTGGTTTGTTGCTATTTCTTTCAGCACTTCTTTTTCTTAGATCATTTGCAAAATCAACTCTTTCACTAATTGATTTGGCAAGAAAATCTTTTTTCCATGAATCAGATCTAATTT
>CAYFES010000016.1:10296-12616 GCA_964342225.1 uncultured Gammaproteobacteria bacterium | reverse complement strand
TTGATAATAAATCTTTTTTCAAAATTATGGAAAAATCAATAAAACACTTAAAATTAAATGATGAAAAGAATCATACTTATTTTTTTATCGTTATTGGTCGTTAGTTGTAGTCAGGAAAAAGAAATAATTGTTGACACCACTGATCCTTATATATGGCTTGAAGAGGTTGAGGGCGTAGATGCTTTAAATTGGGTTAGAGAGCAGAATGAAATAACAGAATCTCGATACGCTAAATCAGAGAGTTACACTAATACTTACAATGAGCTATTAGAAGAATATCAATCAAATGACAGAATACCTTATGTCTATATCATGGGTGAAGAAATGTATAACTTTTGGCGCGATGAAAAGAATGTTCGCGGCTTATGGAGGAAAACCTCAATAGAATCTTATCAAACAGATAATCCAGTTTGGGAAACTGTACTTGATATAGATGAATTAGCAAAAATAGAAGATCAAAATTGGGTCTATAAGGGCGTTGATTGCTTAGCACCAGAATTTAATAGATGTTTGATGAGACTTTCTTATGGAGGAAAGGATGCTGTTGTCGTTAGAGAGTTTGATTTAGCAAATAAAGTATTTATTGAAGATGGTTTTAATACACCAGAATCAAAACAATATTTAGGTTGGTTAAATGAAAATCAAATAATGGTTGCCACAGATTTTGGAGAAGGCAGTATGAATGAATCTGGCTATCCTAGAGAAGTAAAAGTTTGGAGCAGAGGAGAGCCTCTAAGTGAAGCTAAAACTATTTTTGAAGGCACTTATGAAAAAATATTTAGTTTTCCATTTTCTTCAATTAGACCAGATGGCAGTTATTTTGGTGTACTTGAAGGCCCAACCTTCTTTACAAAAGTCTTATATCTAATGAAAGATGATGAATTAATTGAATTAGATCTTCCTTTAAGAATGGATGTAAATGGCACATTTCAAGGATCTCTAATTCTAAGTTTAGATCAAGATTGGAGAGGTTACGTATCAGGTTCTCTAGTTGCTGTTAATATCGAAGATGCCTTAAACCAAAATATTACTAACGAATCAATAGAATTAATTTTTACTCCTACAGAAAAAAGATTTCTCAGAAGCGTTGGAATAGCTAAAGATGAAATTTATGTAAATGTTCTAGACAACATCAATGGAAAGATTCTGCATTTTGAGAAAATTGGACCTTCTTGGAAAGAAAGTGAAATTAGAAGTTTTGGTAATGCTGCATTATCAATATCAAGCGTAGATGAATGGTCTGACCACATATTGATAAATGCTGAAAGTTTTACTGAGCCTTCAGCGCTTTACTATGCAAATGAATCTAAGGATTTTAAGAAGATAAAATCTTTACCGGAAAAATTTGCTCCAGAAAAATACAAAGTTGAACAGCTATATGCAACTTCAGCTGATGGAACTCAAATTCCTTATTTTCAGGTTTCTAATAGCGACATGGAAAAAAATTCTATGAATCCAACTTTGCTTTATGGTTATGGCGGATTTCAAATATCGCAAACCCCATCTTATTTAGGTTCATTTGCAAGACAATGGCTTGATTCTGGTGGAGTTTATGTCATTGCAAATATTCGTGGTGGAGGAGAATTTGGTCCAAAATGGCATCAGTCAGCTCTTAAAGAAAATAGACAACGTGCCTATGATGATTTTATTGCTGTAGCTGAGACATTAATTAGTGAAAATATAACATCAAGTAATCATCTTGGAATTAGAGGTGGTTCAAATGGAGGTTTATTGGTTGGGGCTGTCGTTACTCAAAGACCTGATTTATTCAATGCAGTAATTTGTGCTGTCCCACTATTAGACATGTATCGTTATGACAAACTATTAGCTGGAGCGTCATGGGTTGATGAGTATGGTGATCCTGACAATCCAGAAGAGTGGAGCTTTATTAGTAAATACTCTCCATATCAGAATGTTTTTGCTGATAGAAGTTATCCAGAAATTTATTTCTATACTTCAACAAAAGATGACAGAGTTCATCCTGGCCATGCCAGAAAGATGGCTAAGAAAATGTTAGATCAGGGACATAAAGTAATTTATTACGAAAATGTAGAAGGAGGGCACTCTGCAGCTGCAAATCTTAAGCAATCAGCACATATGACGACCCTTCAGATTGAATATTTAAAAGATAAGCTACAGGATTAATGAAAAGTGGCTCCCCGAACTGGGCTCGAACCAGTGACCCACTGATTAACAGTCAGTTGCTCTACCAACTGAGCTATCGGGGAACGAACTAGGAATTATATACAACTATTGCAAAATAAAAAACAATGTCAGACTTTAAAGTAATCTCTGATTTCAAACCAAAAGGTGATCAACC
>CAYFES010000016.1:0-10196 GCA_964342225.1 uncultured Gammaproteobacteria bacterium | reverse complement strand
ACTTATATAGCAAAAGATGCAAATATAAATGAGCATATTGAACAAATGCGACTTTCAGCAACTAAAGCTCTAATAGAAGCTAAGGATACGATAGTAGTTGCTTCTGTTTCAGCAATATATGGGCTAGGTGCTCCTGAATCTTATTTAAAGATGGTCCTTAATCTAAGCCGTGGAGAGGTTGTCAGTCAAAGAGATATTTTAAGACAACTTGCAAAAATGCAGTACTCAAGAAATGATCTTGATTTTAATAGAGCTAATTTTCGTGTCAGAGGGAATAGTATTGATATTTTTCCAGCTGAGGCTGAAAAAGAAGCAATCAGAATAGAATTAGATGAAGATAAGGTTGGATCAATCTCTTTCTTTGATCCACTTACAGGAGCTTTAATTAAAGAAGTCCCAAGGGTTAGCATCTTTCCAAAAACTCACTACGTAACCTCGAAGAATGTTATTGATAAAGCAATAAATAATATTAAAAAAGAATTAAAGACAAGATTAGTTGAGCTTAAATCTCAAAATAAGCTTTTAGAAGTTCAAAGATTAGAAGAGAGAACAAATTATGATCTTGAGATGATGTCTGAGCTTGGTTATTGCAACGGTGTTGAGAACTATTCAAGATACCTCTCAGGAAGAAAAGCTGGCCAACCTCCACCATGCCTATTTGATTATATTCCTGAAAATGCAATTTTATTTGTTGATGAATCTCATGTTTCAGTGCCGCAAATTGGAGGAATGTTTAAAGGAGATAGATCAAGGAAAGAGACTTTAGTTGATTATGGTTTTAGATTACCTAGTGCACTAGATAATAGGCCTTTAAGGTTTGAAGAATGGGATAAGTTAGCTCCTCAAAGAGTATTTGTTTCTGCAACGCCAGGCAAATGGGAAAAAGAGCATAGCGATTCACAAACTGAATTATTAGTTAGGCCAACTGGATTAGTAGATCCTCAAGTAGAAATCAAACCGGCAACTTATCAAGTTGAAGATGTTCTTGAAGAAGCAAATAATACAACGAAAAAAGGCTATAGAACCTTAATTACAACTTTAACTAAAAAAATGGCTGAAGATCTTACAGATTTCATGCATGAGAAAGGCCTTAAAGTTAGATATATGCACTCTGATATTGATTCAATTGAGAGAGTTGAGATTTTAAGAGATCTAAGATTAGGCGCTTTTGATATTTTGGTTGGGATTAACCTCTTAAGAGAGGGATTAGATTTACCTGAAGTTGGTTTAGTTGCAATTTTAGATGCAGATAAAGAGGGTTTTTTAAGATCAGAGGGATCCCTAATACAGACAATTGGTAGAGCAGCAAGAAATATTGAAGGAAAAGCTATCCTTTATACAGACAAAATTACTGGATCAATTGAAAGAGCTCTTAAAGAAACAGATAGAAGAAGAGAGATACAAGAGAAATACAATAAAAAACATAAAATAAAACCCAGAACAGCTACCTCAAAGATTAAAGATGTTATGGAAGGGGCTAGATCAGTTAAAAAAGAAAAAACACAAATTAATGAAGGAACTGATCTATATGATGTCTCTAAAGTTAATTACCATAATATTGGTAAAGAAATAAAGAAGCTTGAAAAGCTAATGAAAGAGTCTGCTAAAAAATTAGATTTTGAGGAAGCGGCTAAATATAGAGATTTAATTAAAGATTTAAAAGATAGGGTTTTAATCAATAAAGCATAATGACAAAAGAAGTAATCTTTTTTCAAGGAGAAGAAATATTAAATAAGCTTGATGAGAGGAGGGTGTTCGGCCAAGAATTAACTAGCACTAAAAGTAAATATATTTTTTCTATACTTTTTCAAAAAAAACCAAAAGAAGATGAGTTAAATAAAATTAGGTCTATCCTTTCAGCAAATGAACTTAATTTTGAGCCAAATATTGTTCTCACTCCTAGGGCTGGAACTCAGAGTTCTTGGTCAAGTAAGGCCCAAGATATTTTCCATAATATCGGAATAAGCTCAATCAAAAGAGTTGAGAGATTAAAAGGTTTCAAAGCTTCAGCAGAAGAAGCTTCAATGATTGAGAGTAAAATTTTTGATCGAATGACAGAATCTTTATTTTCTAGTCTTGATGATACAAAACTAATCTTTAAATCAGCTAAGAGAAAAGAGAGCAATAGATATGATATTCATGAAGATTCGGATCTTCTTAAAAAGCTAAATAATGACCTAGGTTTAGCATTAAATGAATTTGAGATTTCATATTTGAATTCAACATTCCAAGAACTTAATCGATCAATTTCTGATTCAGAATTGATGATGTTTTCACAGATTAATTCTGAGCATTGTAGACATAAGATATTCCGATCAAAATGGAAAACAGATATTCCATTTGGTCATGATTCATTATTTGACGCAATAAAATCTACAACTAAAGAAAAAATGAATCATGTTTTATCTGCTTATCATGATAATTCTGCTGTTATTAGTTCTTTTGGAAAAAAATTCTTAGAAATAGATGGTAAGAATTTGTTTAAGAACTATGAAGGAAAAATTCACACAACAATTAAAGTCGAAACACATAATCATCCTACAGGCATATCTCCTTTTGAAGGTGCTGCAACTGGTTCTGGTGGAGAAATAAGAGATTGTTCTGCAACCGGAAGAGTTGCTCGACCAAAAGCAGGCTTTATGGGGCTGTGCTTATCTCATTTACGTCTATCCGACGAGTTAGAGAGCTGGGAGAATGAGCCTAATAAACCAGATTTTTTGTCTTCTCCAATGGAAATAATAAGAGATGCTCCTATTGGTTCTGCGTCTTATAACAATGAATTTGGTAGACCAGCAATTTTTGGCTATTTCCGGACTTTAGAATACAAGAACCATGGTTACCATAAACCTATTATGTTGGCTGGTGGGGTCGGCTCAATAAAAGAAGTTCATATAAATAAAGGCGCTCCAAAACCTGGTGATGTGGTTGTAGTTCTAGGAGGTCCAGCAATGCTTATTGGTTTAGGAGGGGGTTCTGCCAGCTCAACTAAAAAGACAAATGAAAATTCAGATTTAGATTTTGCTTCTGTTCAAAGATCTAATCCAGAAATGCAAAGAAGAGCTCAACAAGTTCTTGATAAATTCAATGAAAGAAGCTCAAAAAATCCAATTACTTTCATTCATGATGTTGGTGCTGGGGGCATATCAAATGCTATTCCTGAATTAGCTAAAGATACTAATCTTGGAGTTAATATTAGACTCGAAGATATCTATTCAACAGATGAAACCATGTCTCCTATGGAACTTTGGTGTAATGAATCCCAAGAAAGATATGTTTTCTCTATTCCAAAAGAAAAAGTGCCTGCCCTAAAACATATTTGTGAAAGAGAAAGGTGCCCATTTTCAATTGCTGGAGAATTAACCATTGATAGATTGATAAATGTTAAATTCCATAATGATCAAGTTGTTAATCTTAGCTTGGATCATCTATTTGGAGATATTCCATTACCAGAACTGATAGCTCAAGATTACGATCGAATAACTGAAAAAGAAGAATTGCCAACAAAAGATTTAAAAAAACTTATCTTTAATACAATAAAATTTCCGGCAGTAGCATCAAAAAAATTCTTAATAACGATTGGAGATAGAACTGTAAATGGTTTAGTTTACAGAGATCAACTAATAGGCAATAGGCAATTACCTGTTAGTGATTATGCCGCAACACTTGATGACTATGATTCTTATTCAGGACAAGTTGTTTCAATTGGAGAAAAACCTAATATCGCTATTGAGAATCCTGAAGCTTCAACAAGAATGGCACTGGCAGAGTCAATAACCAATATTTGTGGAGTTAAACATGAATCTCTTAGCAAGATCTGTTTTTCAGCAAATTGGATGAGTTCAACAAAAACAGCAGATGAAAGAGGAGACCTTTTAAGAGGAGTGCAAAGTTTATCGAATATGGCAGATTATTTAGGTTTGTCGATTCCTGTTGGAAAAGATTCATTATCCATGAACACATCTTGGAATAGTGAAGGCAATGAGCATTCAGTCACTTCACCAATGACACTGAATATATCTTCTTTTTCTAATGTTTCCGATTTAAGAAAGTCAGTAACGCCAGAACTTTCAACAAAAGATTCAACTTTATTACATGTATGGATTAATGAAGGAGAATTTCGTTTAGGCGGCAGTTCATTGTATCTATCAAATAATCTTTTTGGTGGAGCTACACCTGATGTAGAAGATCCAGAAAAATTTAAACAGTTATTTGAAGCATCGCAAGATCTTATATCTAAAGGTTTAGTAGAAGCACTTCATGATATATCAGATGGCGGATTAATTACGACTTTAATTGAAATGTCACTTTGCAGTAATTCAGGTCTTGATATTAGATTAGATTATTCAGATAAAGAGAGCATTATTCCTAAATTGTTTTCCGAAGAAGTCGGCTATGTTATAGAAATTGATAATGAAAAGCTTACAGAAGTTAAAGAAGGCTTAACTAAGAGAGGTTTATTTTTTGATGAAGTTGGAAGAAAAAATATTGATAAAAAAATCAATATATTAAGTTTTGATGATGTCTTATTTTCATCTACATTAAATAAATTATTGGATGAATGGAGTTCAGTAAGCCATAAAGTACAAAGAATAAGAGACAATATTGAATCAGCTCAAAGCGAAAAAGAAGTTTATAAGAAATGGGATGAAATAATCACTCCAAAAATAGATTTTTCTATTCCATCTCCAAATAAGAACCTATTTTCTAAAAAACCAAAAATTGCACTACTGAGAGAGCAAGGTATAAACGGCCATTATGATATGGCGGCAGCTTTGATGGAAGCTGGCTTTGAAGTTCATGATATTCATATGAGCGAATTAATAGATAAAATTAAAAATTTTGATTCATATAATGGCCTTGTTGTGCCAGGAGGCTTTTCATATGGAGATGTTTTAGGTGCAGGCTCAGGAATGTCTAATACAATTCTATTTAACTCAAAGATTAAGAAGATTTTTAAGAATTTCTTAGAGAATGATAAGAAATTTACACTGGGAATATGTAATGGATGTCAATTTTTATCTGGACTCAAAGAAATTGTTCCAGGAGCAGAGAATTGGCCAGAGTTTAAAAAGAATCTTTCTAATCAATATGAGTGCAGATTAGTGCAATTAAAAATAGAAGATAGTTCTTCAATCTTTCTTAAAGATATGAAAGATAGCATTATTCCAGTTATGGTTTCTCATGGAGAAGGTAGAGCAGATTTCAATTTAGAAGAAGAAAATGTAATCGCTAGATATGTTGATCCTGATCATAAGATTACCCAAACATATCCATTAAATCCTAATGGATCTATGAATGGTGTGGCAGGTGTTTGTAATGATGATGGAAGAATTACTATCATGATGCCTCATCCAGAAAGAACCTATCTTACTAAACAATTTTCTTGGTCTCCAAAAGATTGGGAAGAGCATTCTCCATGGTTCAAAATGTTTGATAATGCTTATTTATTTTCTAAGAAAAATTAAGGACCGTATTCTATAACTTCATTAAATACTTTTTTATCTCCATGCTCTAGGAATAATTTAATGGTTCTTATAACTGTTGGAAAAGCTAATTCATCCCAAGGAATATCTTCATAATTGAATAGTTGCACTTCACTGCTTTCTGCTGTTGGGCCAAAATCATCATTGACAATTTTAGCAGTGAAGAATGTATAAACCTGATCTATATGAGGGACACTAATGACAGTAAATAATTTTGAATCCTTCACTTTTAATTTAGCCTCTTCTAGAGTTTCTCTTATAGCCCCTTGCTCAATTGTCTCTCCATTTTCTAAAAAGCCTGCTGGCAAGGTCCAATAACCTTCTCTTGGCTCAATCGATCTTTTGCAAAGTAAAATTTGATTTTTATCGTTATAAGGAAGAACTCCTGCCACTACATTTGGGTTTGTATAGAATATTTCACCGCACTGAGAGCAAACATCTCTTTCTAGGTTGTCTCCCTCAGGAATTTCCTTAATTATTTTAGCTGAGCAGTTTGGACAAAAATTCATAAAAGACGTAACTTCTCATTATAATAGACATATGATTTATAGCCTAGGAGAAAAGAAGCCTTCCTTTGATGAAGAGAAGGTCTGGATAGCAGATTCTGCAGATTTAATTGGTGATGTTGTGTTAGATGAAGATGTTTCAGTCTGGTTCAATGTAACTATTAGAGCTGATAATGATCAAATTCATGTAATGAAAGGGTCTAATATCCAAGATAATACTGTTATTCACACAGATGAAGGTATAAAAGTTGTTATAGGTGAAAATGTAACTGTTGGACATAAAGTAATTATTCACGGAGCTTCTATCGGGAAAAACACTGTTATAGGTATGGGAAGTATAGTAATGAATCATGCAAAAATTGGAGAGAATTCAATTGTGGGAGCAAATTCACTTATAACTGAGAACAAAGAGTTTCCTCCAAATTCATTAATTATGGGGAGCCCAGCAAAGCTTATTAAGACTTTGTCAGACGATGAAATAAAAATATTAGAGTTTAGTGCAAATCATTACACTGAAAAGTCAAAAACTTATATGAAAAGTCTAAAGAATGAAACTAACTGAGATAAGAAAAAAATTCCTAAAATATTTTGAATCAAAAAAACATAAAGTTATAGATTCAAGTGATCTTGTCCCTCATGGAGATGATAGTTTGTTATTTACAAATGCAGGAATGGTTCAATTTAAGGATACTTTCTTAGGCCTAGAGAAAAGAGAATATAGCGCTGTTTCATCGCAAAAGTGTCTTAGGGTTGGGGGCAAGCATAATGATCTTGAGAATGTTGGTTTTACTACCAGACACCAGACATTTTTTGAAATGCTTGGAAATTTCAGTTTTGGAGAATACTTTAAAGAAGAAGCAATAGGTTTTGCCTGGGAATTCCTAACAGAAGAACTGAAATTGCAAAAAGAAAAACTATGGATAACCGTTCATCATACAGATAAAGATTCTGAAAAAATTTGGCTAGATAAAATAGGAATTGAGAAGAGTAAATTATCTAGACTTGGAGATGAAGATAACTTTTGGTCCATGGGGGATACAGGTCCTTGCGGTCCTTGCTCAGAAATTTTCTATGATTACGGTTCAGACTATGATGGATCTCCTCCAGGAGAAGGAGATACCGGAGACAGGTTTGTAGAAATATGGAATCTGGTTTTCATGGAATTTAATAGAGATTCAAATGGAGATTTAAAACCACTACCTAACAAATGTGTTGATACCGGAATGGGGTTAGAAAGAGTCTGTTCTGTATTACAAAATGTAGGTTCTAATTTTGAAATAGATTTATTTAAATCTTTTAAAGATGATATCAGGGATTTATTTGATAGCCCTAATGAGCAATCACTTAATGTTATAGCAGATCATCTTAGGGCTTCATTCTTTCTGCTTTCTGAACAAGTGTATCCATCAAATGAAGGAAGAGGTTATGTTTTAAGAAGATTAATAAGAAGAGCAATTAGACACGGCTATAAAATGGGAAAAGAAACCCCATTTTTATATGAATTATTAGAAAATCTTAACAGTTTATTAAAGAAAGATTTTCCAAAAGAATTCAAAGACTACAAGTCAATAAAAAAGATCTTAATGGAGGAAGAAGAATTATTCTTCAAGACATTATCCTCAGGAATTAAGATTTTTGAAGATAATCTGCCTAAGAAAAAATCAGAAATGATGAGTGGCGAGATTGCCTTCAAATTACATGATACTTATGGATTTCCTATTGATTTAACAATTGCTATGGCTTCTGAGAGAGAAATAGAAGTTGATGAGAAAATTTTTAGAGATTTAATGAAAAAACAAAAAGAAGGATCTAAAAGAAGTTCGATGTTCAACGTAAAAGATATAGTCGTAGATCCAAGCATGAATTCTGAATTTGTAGGGTATGAAAAAAATAAAATTAATGGGGATTGTATAGCTCTATTTGATCTGGAAGGTAATGAAGCAAAAACACTTAGTGATTCGGGCTATGCTTTTTTTAGTAAAACACCATTCTATGCAGAATCAGGTGGGCAAGTTGGAGATCAAGGTTCAATTTCAAATGACAATTTAGAAATTTTTGTATCAGACTGTAAAAAAGTTGGGGATTTCAATATGCATAAAGTAAAAATTCAAAAAGGAGAAATAAATGTAGGAGATAAAGTCTCTCTTTCAATTAATGAAGAGAGAAGAAATAAGATTGTTAACAATCATTCAGCAACGCATCTACTACATTCTGCGCTTAGAGAGGTTCTGGGAGATAAAGTTCAGCAAAAAGGATCATTAGTTAATGATGAAAAACTTAGATTTGATTTTTCTCATGGCAAAAAGCTTACTTCTGAGCAGATTGAGCAAGTTGAAGATCTTGTTAATATGCGAATAGAAGATGCAATTGATACTAAAATAGAAGTGAAATCTTTTGATGACGCAATTAAGGATGGTGCTCTTGCCTTTTTTGGAGATAAATACGGAGATAAAGTTAGAGTATTAACTATTGGAGGCGATTTTTCAGTAGAATTATGTGGAGGAACCCATGTAAAGAATACATCTGAGATTGAAGGGTTTATCATATCTAATGAGACATCAGTGTCGGCAGGTGTAAGAAGGGTTGAAGCTATGACAGGTTCAAATTTAGTTAAAAAATCAAAAGAGGCAATTCAAACTCTGAAAGAATTATCAGAGATTCTTAATGTTCCTTCTGAAGATCTGGTAGGAAGAGTATCAGAAGTCATAAAAGAAAATAAAACTTTAAAATCAAAAAAGAAGACTGAGAAAAGTTTAAGCGCAGAGATAATTCATGAAGCTAAATTAGATTCTAAGGAAGGGAAAGGCTTAGTCGTTTTTTATGAAAATGCTTCAATTGAAATGTTAAGAAGATTCTCAGATAAAGCTAAGGATCAAGATGAAGTCTTTTCAATTTTTATGACAGATGATGGAGAAAAGGTTTCTTACATAGTTACATCAAAAGCTGATGGCAATTTTAGTTCTAAAGATTTGATTGAATTAGTGAATTCTTCATTTGATGGAAGTGGCGGTGGTCGTAATGATTTTGCTCAAGGCGGAAGTCAAGATAATTCGAATATTTCAGACAAATTTGAAAATTTAAAATCAAAATTGGAAGATTTAATTTAAATGAAAGCTCTTATCCAGAATTTTTTCTTATTGCTATTGATTAGTTCTTGTTCTTCGTTGTTTGAACGTAACACAGATAGAGATTTTCAAGTTGAAACTAATGCAGGGACAATCATCGGAATTGATGAGGGAGATCATTATTCTTTTAAAGGCATTCCTTATGCTAAACCTCCTGTTGGAGATTTAAGATGGAGAGCACCAAGAGATTTATTAAGAAGCGATGAGCCAATCTATGCAATTGACTATAACAGTTCATGCGTTCAGCCTGGCGATGGAAGTTTATCTCTTGGATCAAGTGGAAAAGTATATAGTGGCAATGAAGATTGTCTTTATCTAAATGTATTCGTCCCACAGAATGAAACGAAATTCGAAAAGAATAATTTTCCTGTAATGTTTTGGATTCATGGCGGAGCAAATATTTTTGGCGCTGGAAGCCAATATGATTTTTCAGCATTAGCAACATCACAACAAGTGATAATAGTTACAATGAACTATCGATTAGGAATATTCGGCTGGTTCACTTCTAATCATTTAAGAGACACATCAGAAGGCTTGGATAAATCATCTAATTTTGGACAATTGGATATTATAAAAGCTCTAGAATGGGTTAAATCAAATATTGATTATTTTGGTGGAGACTCATCTAATGTAACAATATTTGGTGAATCAGCCGGAGGTCATAATGCCTTAACTTTATTAGCATCACCACTTAGTAAAGGTTTGTTTCATAGAGCAATTTCTCAATCAGGTTATGTCGAATCTTTTCCTATAAAATTTGCTGAAAAAGACTCATTACTGTCATCAGAAAAACTATTTGAAGAAGACATTAAATTTTTAATTGATTCAGAAGAAATTGCAGAAAAGCTAAGAGAAGTTTCCGCAGAAGAGATTTTTACAAGAATTGCAAAAATTCGAGAGGAAAATATTTGGGCTAAAATGCCTTTAACGACTAGAGATGGAATAGTAGTGCCTAAGAAAGGTATCTATAGCGGTCTAAGAAATGTTGATCCTGATATAGTTGTAGTCGCAGGCACAAATAAAGACGAACTGAATCTTTATTACATAGACTCTGATTATTTCTATGACACTACTCTTGAATT
>CAYFES010000015.1:4510-15573 GCA_964342225.1 uncultured Gammaproteobacteria bacterium | reverse complement strand
TTCTTTATAGTTTCCTATTGTCTGATCTGTAATCTTATTAAAACTTTCATCTAATAATTTCATATCAAAAGATCTCTCTAGATTCTTTCCTAGATCTATCATTTGATCAAAAGTTTTTGCAACATCTTTTTGGCCTTTAAGATGAAGGGCAACAGCTATTAAAGAAATATCTTTTTTTTCATCAAAAATGCCAGGCTCTTCCATGTTTAAGACTTTAAAACCTGGAATTTTATTTTTAGCTGACGATTGAAAATAACCGTCTTTAAGAGTAAGTCCATTCGAAAACATTTTTGTCTTCAATAAATCAAAATTTGGTCTAGCATCGATCTTAGATTGTAAGTAAAGAATAATAAAGTTATCTTCATTTTCATCTGGCAAATCTAGCTCCGCCTGCTTAGGAACTCTTATCTCATTTACTTCTTCATTGAGTATCTTTTTTCCAGATCCATTTAGATTAGCAGGATCTGAATCTTTATTTAGAATTTTAGAAAATCTAATGCCATTATTATTTTGTGATTTTGCCAACCAGAATGAAATAGCAACAATCAAAATGGCTATGCCAATTAATAAAAATATATAGCCATATGCAGAGTTCAAGATTGCGCTAACTCCATGGCTTGTTCTACATCAACTGATACAACTTTTGAAACCCCAAGATCTCGCATGGTAACCCCTAGAAGATGAGAACTTTTTTCCATGGAAATTTTATTATGAGTTACAAAAATAAATTGAACTTTCTCTGACATTTCATTAACAAGACTGATAAATCTAGCAGTATTGTCATCATCAAGAGGCGCATCAACCTCATCCAATAAACAAAATGGAGCTGGATTTATAGAAAATAGCGAGAAGACAAGAGCTAGAGCCGTCAATGCTTTTTCACCGCCAGATAATTGTGATAATTTTGTATTCTTTTTACCTGGCAATCTTGCCATTAAGATCAATCCAGAGTCTTCTGATTTATCCAATAAATCTAATTTACAAAAGCCACCACCAAAAAGCTTAGGAAACATTTCCTCTAGATATTTATTAACTGAATTTAAACAATTATGAAAAGATTTATTTGATTCCATATCAATCTTTCTTATTGCTTCATCTAATTTATTTAATGAGGTCTCTAATTCTTCTATTTGGCCTGATAATGTCTTTTTACGCTCTTTCTCAGCTTCTAGTGTTTCTGGGGCTGCAAAGTTAATTGGCCCTAGATTCATTATTCTTTTCTGTAATTTTTCTAAATCTTGCACAATTGACTCTCTCTCCCCTTCTATATCTTTCACTTCTGAATAAGAATCTAATCTTTCTTGTTTTTCCTTAATGTCTATTTCAATAGTTCTCTTATTAACCTCTTTTTCATTCCTTTGTTGCACTATTCTCTCTTTCTCAGATTCTAATTTTGTAATTTCTGCCTCTATAGTTCTCATTTCTTCATTTGCTTTATCTTGATTTGACCTTAATTCAATCACTTTTAGCTCTTGACTCTTTCTTGTTTCAACTAATCCTGAAAGTTCACCTTTTTCTTTAGCAAGATCTTTCTTCATGGACTCTATATCTTTAATTATCTGTTCATTTCTTGATGCAAACTGACCGCGCAGAGTATTTATTGTCTCAACTGCTTCTCCGCTCTCACCAACGCCATATTGATAACCCTTCTTCCAAAATTCTTTTAAAGATTTTTCAATTAGATCAGAATCTTTCTTGCTTATACTGGATTCCATTTTCTGTATAATTTTTTTTGAATCGTTCAAGATGGTTTGCATAACTTTCTCATCGATCTTACTTAAATCAGATTTTGCTGAATCCAATTCCTTTGATAAGTCTTCTAGATTGACAATATTTTTTTGTTCTTCTTTTGATAATTCTTCTATTCGACTTGCAACAGTCCTTTCCTTTTCTTCAATTAATGAAATTTTTGCTCCTGATTCAAAAAAACCTCTTTGCTCCTCTTCAAGCTCTTTTAAGCTTTCCATTAATTGAGTTTTGTTAACATCTCTTTTAGCAACTAAAGCTAGTCTATCGCCATCAATTTTCTCAAGATCTTTATCTATGGATTTATTCTCTTTTTCTGATTGATTCATAAGCTTCATTAATTCGTTCATATCATCAGAAAGAATAAATTTTTGGTATTCCTTTTCCTTGTCTCTTAATTTCTTGTATTTTGATGTTAAATTAGCTTCAGCATTTAGCCTTCTGATTGATCTCTTAACTTCATCTTCTAAATCTTTGAGCCTAGAAATATTCTCAGATGTTCTTCTTATTCTTGATTCTGTTTCTCTTTTTCTCTCTTTATATTTTGATATACCCGCAGCTTCTTCAACATAACTTCTAAGCTCTTCTGGTTTTGCTCCGACTAAACTAGATATTATTCCTTGCTCGATAATTGCATAACTGTTACCACCTAAACCAGTGCCAAGAAAAAGGTCTTGAACATCTCGTCTTCTTGCAGAAGCATTATTAATAAAATAATTTGATTGGCCATCACGACCCATTTCTCTTTTTACACTTACTTCATCAAACTCTAGATACTCTCCGCCTAAAAAATTTTCAGAATTATCAAAAAATAGCTCAACTGAACAATGACTAATAGGCTTTCTAGTATCGGATCCATTAAAGATTACATCTTGAAGACTTTCGCTTCTCAGACTTTTGGGTGATAGTTCTCCCTTCACCCATTTTATGGCATCAATAATGTTAGATTTTCCACATCCATTAGGGCCGACAATGCCACACATGATTCCTGGAAAATCAATTTGAATTGGGTCAACAAAACTTTTGAACCCTGCTAATTTTAAGCTTTTAAGTCTCATTTAGATTTTCTAATAGTATAGGTGGTTACAAGCAATATGGATATAACTAAAATCATTAAAGGAATAAGAAAAATTGACTTATTATCTTCAATATTCGTGTCGAGCAATATGTAATCTCCATACCTATCTTGCATTAATTCAAAAATTTCCTGATCTGAATAGCCTTCATTAATTAGTGAAGCAATTTCTTTCTTTAAGTCTTTGGATATTGGAGCATTAGAGCTAGAAATATTTCCATATGAGCACTTAGGACACCTAATATTATCTGCAAGATATTCTAATCTCTCTAACTCACTCTCATCTATATCTTCATATAGAGGATCTGCCTGAATCAAAAAGCAAAAAAATAAAAAAAATCTAAAAGTATTTTTCAAATTTATCATTCCAAACATTAATGTTAACTTCCCCTATTCTATGAACAACAATTTTTCCATCTATAATCAAAAATGTTTCTGGTGCTCCTGTTACTCCTAGCTTTAATGAAAAATCTCCATCTAAATCAAGAATAGAAAAATCATAAGGATCTCCATTCTTTTCAAGATAATTCATTGCATTTACAATTTGATCTTTATAGCTAATGCCTATTACTGGTACATTTTTTAAATCTGATATTTCTTTAAGAAAAGGGTGCTCAACAAGGCATGTTATACACCAGCTAGCCCAAACATTTAATATAACTTTATCTGATAACAATAATTCTTTATCTACTTTAATGCCTTCAATCGTATAAAGCTCACGATCAAGAATAAGAGACTTTCCTTCTTGAGTTTTGATTGGCTGAACATCATTGTTTTTTAATGAAGTTATAAAAAAGCCAAATAAACTTACGAGCAGAAGTAAAAAAATTGCTAAAAATGCTCTAGTAGTCATATCTCCTTATTGTCCCGTAAAGAATTGATAAAAGCAGTAAACATGATGACATCCAAATCATCATAATTCCATATTTAATCGAGTATCTAACTGACCATGACCCATCTTTATATCTATCACCTAGAACAAGTAAATAATCTTTCGTTATATAAGGTGCTATTCCTGTTTCTGAGGTTATTACACTCCCAACTTTATAGACTCGCTTCTCTGAAATAATATTAAAATTTTTGCCTTTATCCTCAACTTCAAAAGTTCCAACAACACTATCAAAATTCTTGTTTGGAACAACATCCACTGATTTGAAGATTAAGTTTGTTCCCATAAATTCAACTTTATCGTTTGGTTTAATCTTGAAATCAATATTTTTTGAAAATTCATGATTTAAGAGAACCGAGAAAGTAAGCAAGACCACAGCTAAATGTCCGAATAGCTTGTGAAGTCTCACCGATTTATTGTTTAGAAGGTCTAAGACAAACTTCAAAATTAGGGCAGCCAAGAATATTCCAGATAAGAGCAAGCCCATATTGAAGTAATTTATGATAAAAATAATAGCGGTTCCTGCAATCAAAATTAGAGATGCCTTTAATTTATCCATAGAAAGTATTTTCGGAAACTGTTCCAGAGTGAATAAGATGATCAGTATGAATACTGCTGGAGTAATTAACTCAGAAAAATATTTTGGCCCAACGCTAAATTTTTCATTGTAAATGACTTCATAGTAAATCGGATATAGAGTTCCTAAAAAAACGATCGTCAGTATAGTCATTAAAATTATATTATTGAGAACGAGCAAATAATTTCTGGACATGAATTTTGGCCAGCTACTATGTAAAAAATTGCTTCTAAAAAAGAATATCCCTAATGAAACCAATGAAAATAGTGCAAAGAGGCTAAGTAAGAAAACTCCACGTGAAGGATCAGATGCAAAGGAATGAACGCTATTTAGAATGCCTGATCTAACTATAAATGATCCTAGGATAGAGAGTAAAAAAGTTAGTATGCCTAAAAATACCATCCAAGAAAGAAGCACTTTATTTTTGCTAAAAATTAAAGAATGTGTAAATGCTGTTCCTGCTAACCAAGGCATTAAGGCTACATTTTCTACTGGATCCCAAAACCAATATCCACCCCAACCTAATTCGTAGTAAGCCCACATCGAGCCAAGAAGGATCCCTAAAGATAATGTAAACCATGATATGCCTGCCCAAATTTTAATTATGCTAAATAATTCTTTATCAAAATCAGTGAATACACCTGCGATGACAAAACTAAATGTAATTGCATAAAAAACATAGCCAGCAAAAAGCATAGGGGGGTGTATTACCAATAGCGGGTCTTGCAATAATGGATTCAAGTCTGAACCATTAAGTGGAGCAGTTTCAAAAATCAAGAATGGGTTTGATGTTAAAACTAGGAATACTAAATAGAAAAAAAGTATGAATGCAATAACAGAGTTTGAGAGCGATAAATGCCTGCTCTCTTTGATAGCAGTGTTATTTATAACTACACAACTAGAAAGCAATATTATCATCAGAAAAAAAGAACCTTCATGTGCTGCCCAAAAAGCTGATACTTTGTAAAAAGTAGGTAATAAAACATTTGAATTCTGAAAAATATATACAAATGAGAAGTTATCACTCAAGAATTGATGCCCCAGATATAAAGCGCCTATAAAAAGAGCTCCTAAATTTGCATAGATTAAATTCTTCGCTAAATTATGTGATTTTCCTTGCAAAGAGAAGCCAAAAATTAGAACACATAGAAATGCTGAAAACCAAAGAATTGAACTCCCCAATAAATCTGCAGTTATATTAATCTTTCACCTCTATTTTTATTGGCATATAAGTTTCATCATGCTTAGCTAAAATTTCATTAGCAATAAACACATTATTCTCTTTATCTAAATAGCCTGATGCAACTACACCGCTATTCTCTTTAAAAAGGTTTGGCAAAATACCAACATAAACTACTTCAACTTCCTTATTGAAGTCTGTTACTGTAAATTCAATTTCCATTGATTCAGATTGCTTCAAGCTATCTTTTTTTACCATTCCTCCAAGTTTGAAATTCTTGTCTGTATTGTATTCTCCAGACTCTATCTGAGTTGGCGTTAAATAGAGATCAATATTTGTTTCTAAAGCCCTTAGAATCGAATATAGAATCAATGCTATTGATATTAAAAGGGAGGTGATAATTAGAATTTTATTCAATCTATTTTTTCTAATCATTTAAATCTTCCTGGCAATCTTTCAATTTTTTTGAATATCTCATATGTGAAAGAAAATAAAGCAGCAAAATGAAAAAAATAGAGAGTGCATACGTAATTAAAACAGTAGATAGGCTATCCATTAAGCACCCCTTTAATCATTCTTGTGTTGCTGCTTCGATTCAATATTTCAAATTGAATGTTTCTACCAAAAATAGCAAAGGATATAAATAAAAGTGCTATCAACATAATAGGTAGAACATAAAGCATCTCTGCATCAATCGAACTGCCACTTGTGGTTATGCTTGCACTTTGATGCAAGGTATTCCACCAATCTACTGAGAATTTAATAATCGGTATATTGATTGCTCCAATAATTGCAAGAATACTGACAATCTGGTCTGCTGTCTGATGCGAACTAAATGAAGATCTTAGAGCAAGTAATCCAATGTACTGAATGAATAGAATAAAGGTTGAGGTTATTCTTGCATCCCAAACCCAATAAGTGCCCCAAGTAGGTTTACCCCAAATCGATCCTGTCATCAACACCAAACCTGTAAATATTAAGCCTATGCTAATAGCAGAATTAAGAAATATAGCTGAGATTTTAGTTCTCCAGACTAGATAAATAAATCCATTAACAGCCAGAAATATATAAATAAGTTCAGATAAGATAGCTGAAGGAACATGCACAAATAAAATTCTATAAATTTCTTTTTGTTCAGCATCTGCTGGCAGAACGTATATAGCTAAATATGAGGCTAATAAAAATCCAGTTATCCCAATTAAGAGTGATGGCAATGTTGCCTTTTCAAAAAATTTGAAAACTCTATTAAGAACTAAATATTTTGCTATGTATTGATACATCTTACCTACTCTGTATTTTTAAAACTTCAAGAATTGTGTAAAAGATAAAGGAAGATGCAAATATAAAATAGGCAAATAAAAACCAAAAATTTGGCTCAAATTGACCATCCACAAAAATTCCTTTAACTAGAATAATAAATGGTATTAAAAGTGGAATAATCAATAAGGCATTAAGTGAATTATTTCTTTTTAGAGATATTGCACTTCCAAGATTAAAGAAGAAATAAAGCGTGCTAAGCATAATTACATAGATTCCAAAAAGCTTGATCGATATCTCATGACCTTGAAATATTAGCGAAATTACTGCAATTGGAGCAAATACAAAAAATAGATTTGTTATCCACTTTGCCATTAGATAAGAAATGAGATCTGATATGCCTCCCTCACATAATTTTTGTTCTAAATATCCATTTATATGATCATCCTTAAATGAATTTTCAGAGATAATAAATATTGTTATAAATGAAGCAATGAATGAGCTTGCATAATTAAGACTATTATCAAGATCTAGGACTAAGAAAATTACAAAAATGATTCCAAAAACCGAAATAGGTAAGTAAATATTCTTTGGGATCAAAAAAAATAATTTTAATTCCCTTTGCAAAGCCTTATTCATTCTTCTAGCCTCAAAATGATCTTTTTACTTTCAACAATCTCGTCTTGATGATTTGCTATTATTGCTGTCCCACCTTTTTCAACATGGCTATTAATAATATCTTTAAGTTCTTTTATTGATTTGCTATCAAGTCCTGCAAATGGCTCATCCATAACCCAAATATTCTTTCTAGAACTGATTACTCTTATTAATGCTGCTTTTCTTTTCTCTCCATATGAAAGATTAAAAATTTTCTGATTCTTTAATTCCGATAAATTAAATTTTTTAAAAAGAGAGTTTTCAACTTGGATGCCCAAAATTTCAAAATTTTGCCTTAAGGTTATCTCTTCTATAAAACCATTTTTATGTCCAAGATATGAGATCTGATCCAGCGTCTCATTGCTTGAATCAATATCTTTAGAATTTACTAGTCCAGTTATTATTTTAAGCAGTGTTGTTTTTCCAGATCCGTTTTTACCTCTTATTTCAACTATTTCACCTGAATTTATTACTTCTGAAACATCAGAAAAAACGAGTTTTCCATCTATTTGATGAGATATTTGTTTAAGACTGTATAAATTCATTGAATTACCTTAGTATTTTATCAAGAGAAATGATTTAAAGGGGGACTAATGAGAGTACTTTCAATTTTTTTACTATGTGGCTATATTTTTGCCGATCCTTATTTTCCAGATGATAGCTGGGAATCAAAAAATCATGATGAAGTTGGTTTAGATAAATTAAAAATAGAAGAATTATTTGAGCTTACTTTTTCAGATGATGCAACAATGAGTGCCGTTCTAATAAAAGACGGCTACATCATAAAAGAACAATATGCCGAGGGTTTTAATGAGAACTCTTATGGCACATCATGGTCTACAGCTAAGAGTTTTTATGCTGCATTAGTTGGAATATCACTAGATAAGGGTGAAATTGATAGCTTAGACGATCCGGTAGCAAAATATGTCCCTCAATACAATGAAGGCAAAAAGAAGGATATAACTATCAGACAAATTCTAAATATGACTAGTGGTTTAGAATTTCCTAGTCATGAGCATGAAATGATGTTCTTTGAACCAGATCATCTAGCATATGCCTATGAAGTCGGAGTAGAAGATGAGCCAGGCAAAGTATTTCAATACAACAATGTTAATTCAATGTTAATGGGTGAAATACTGAAAGGTGCAACAGGCAAAACTGCAAAACAATTAATTGAAGAAAGGCTATTCAGCAAGATAGGTTTAAAAAATTATACTGCATGGGAAGATAAAGCGGGCAACACTCTAACTTATTGTTGTTTAGATATGTCGGCTAGAGATTATTCCAGATTTGGAATTTTATTTTCAAGAGATGGAGATTGGGATGGAGAACAAGTCATTTCAAAAGATTATGTTGATGAATCTTTAAAACTTTATTGGGGTTCTACTCCTAGTATGGGCTGGATGCATAGTGATACAAGAGGTTACAGCCTGCAATGGTGGATCTCTAAATATGATGATGAAGCAAAAATATATAACACAAGTGGAAAATTTGGTCAGTTTGTATTTATCGACAAAGAGAGGGATATCATTTTTACAAGAATTACAAAATATAGACCTGTAGAGGGTGATATCCAAGATTGGGGTCCATTAGGTTACTTGCGCTTCTTAGGTAGTGTAGATAGAGCTATTAATTTTTCAAGATTTCTAATCTGGCTTGGTCTAATAGATATTGATGGGGGTAGTGTTGTTATTCCCTATACAGAGGCAGATGGAGAGTCAAAAGAATTCTACGAGAATTATGTAAAGATTGTAGAAAGAATTGCTGATCTAGAAGAAGATGATGGTTAGATCTTTACTGATCCTAATTATATCTTTTAATATTTTTTCAAAAGAAAACTTGAATGAAGAAGTTTTCAAGCAATTAGTTGAACTAATTGAATCTGATAGTGCAACGCAAAGTTTTATAATCTCTAATGATAATCAAGTAGTTCATGAGTACTACGGAGATGGTTATACAAAAAATGATCTTGCAACATCTTGGTCAATATCAAAGACTTTTTATGCTGCGCTTTTTGGTGTTGCCATAGAGAAAGATTTAATTTCATACAGTGACCTTCAAAAACCCATAAGTTTCTTTATTCCAGAATTAATTGAAGATTCAAAATCACAATTAACTTTATATAACTTATTGGCAATGCGTTCAGGGCTTGAAATTACTGAATATCTCAATGAAGAAATGTTTTTTTCAATTGATAATCTAGATTTTGCAATGAATGCTCAACCAGCTATGTCCCAAGGAGAAATTTACGAATACAACAATGTTAATACAATGCTATTAAATCCTATTATTAAGAATATTTTTAAAGAGGAGCCCCATAATGTTTTGATAAAAGAAATATTTGATCCTTTGGGCATTGATAGATATGGCTTATGGAGCGATTCTGCAGGCAATGACATGACTTATTACGGCATAGATTTAATGCCGAGAGATTTCTTAAAATTTGCAAATTTATTTATGAATGATGGAAAAATTGATGGAAACCAAATTATTAATGAAGAATTCCTGAAAGAATCAATAAAACCTCTTTCCGAAGGGACTGGAGAATGGTTTGGTTTGCATTGGAGTGTCAGAAAATTCAATGAAGAAAAAACTTTAGTTGGTTTAGAGGTGACAGATGGGCAATTTATGTTCTTTATTCCTGAAGAAGGAATCTCAACAGTTAGATTCACTAAATATTTCCATGATTATGAAAAAGGACATCAAGTGAAATTTGGAATTTTAGAATATTTATTATGGATGCCCTATTCTTGGGTTAAATATATTACAACTCTAGTTGCTACTGAAACTGAGCCAGACCAAAAGCCTGAGGATGATCCTAGCATTAATTTTCCAGACACTAAATCACTTGGCGTTTCAGAACTAAATTGTCCTTTTACGGCTCCAGATATGTGTCCGGGCGTAAGCAAGATTCAAGATTTAATTTTTGGGCTTGGTGACCTTAGTCCCAATTGAGAACTACTTTACCAGCTTTTCCTTTATTTAATAATTCAAAGGCTTTTTCGAATTCAGTGTAATGAAAAGAATGTGTAATTACATTTTTTACATCTAATCCAGAATCGATAAGAGCTAATCCTTTATACCAAGTTTCAAACATTTCTCTACCATAAATAGATTTTAAATTTAGAGCTTTAAAAATTAATTTGGAAAGATCTAGATTGATCTTATCGGATGGAAGGCCTAGTAAAGCTATATTACCTCCCATGAGCATAGAATCTATCATTTGATCTAGAGCAGCTTCTGAGCCTGACATCTCTAAACCTACATCAAAACCTTCTTTTAAGCCCATGGATTTCATTTTATCTTCGATCTTTTCTTTAGATGGATTTAGTATTTCAACATCAGATACAGTTTTTGCAAGAGATAGTCTGTCATCATTGATATCTGTAATTAAAACTTTTCTAGCGCCAACATGAAGAGCTATAGCTGCAGACATTATGCCTATTGGTCCTGCGCCTGTTATCAAAACATCTTCGCCAACAAGATCAAAAGATAAAGTAGCATGAATGGCATTTCCAAAAGGATCTAATATTGCTCCCATTTCATCATCTACTGAATCTGGAAGTTTAACTACATTTCTTGAAGGAACTGAAACAAACTCAGCAAAAGCACCATCCCTATTAACTCCTAAATTTACAGTATCAGGATCAAGATGTAATTTTCCAGCTCTAGCATTTCTACT
>CAYFES010000015.1:0-4410 GCA_964342225.1 uncultured Gammaproteobacteria bacterium | reverse complement strand
CTAAATTTACAGTATCAGGATCAAGATGTAATTTTCCAGCTCTAGCATTTCTACTGGTACAGCCTACTATATGTGATTCAGCCGAAACCCTATCTCCTAACGTTAAATCCTTAACATCATCTCCAATTTCAATAACTTCTCCCATGAATTCATGGCCAACAGTCATTGGGGGTTTGATCGTTTTACTTGCCCAAGCATCCCAATTCCAAATATGCAAATCAGTTCCACATATGGCTGTTGTTTTGACCTGGATCAAGACTTCATCAGATTTAATTTTGGGCTTTTCTACCTCTTGCAGCGTTAACCCTACTTCTGATTTTTCTTTTACTAATGCTTTCATATAACTTTTAGCTCTCTTCCAACTTTACCAAATATTTTTATTGCCTGTTCGAGTTGTTGTTTTGTATGTTCACTTGTAATTTGCAATCTAATTCTAGCCTCACCTTTTGGAACAACAGGATAGAAGAAACCAATTGCATATAAACCTTCCTCGAGAAGATTTTTTGACATCTCTTGTGCTTTTTTTGCATCTCCTAACATTACAGGAGTTATAGGATGCGTATCTCCTTTGATCTTAAACCCTAAAGATTTCATGGAGTCTCTAAAATAAATTGTATTTTCTTTTATTCTTTCTCTTCTTTGTGGCTCATCTCTAATAATCTCTAAAGCTTTTAAAGATGCAGAGACTATTGATGGTGATAATGCATTAGAAAATAAATATGGTCTAGATCTTTGTTTCAGAAGTTTAATTACGTTTTCTTTTGCGCATACAAAACCACCAGATGCTCCACCAAGAGCTTTTCCAAGAGTGCTAGTAAGAATATCTACTTTTCCTTCTAGACCAAAATGTTCAGCTGTACCTCTGCCGTTCTCACCAACAAATCCAGTAGCATGACAATCATCAAGCATTATTAATGCATCATATTTCTCAGCAAGCTCCACAATTTTATCTAATTTTGCATATGTCCCATCCATTGAGAAAACACCATCACTAACAATAACTTTATGATTTGCTGAATCAGAGTCTGCCTGCTGCAAACATTTCTCAAGATCTTCCATATTGCTATGCTGATATCTATATCTCTTTGCTTTACATAGCCTTATACCATCAATTATTGAAGCATGATTTAAAGAATCACTGATTATCGCATCCTCAGCGCCAAAAAGAGGTTCAAAAAGACCGCCATTTGCATCAAAACAAGCTACATAAAGTATGCAATCATCGAAACCTAAGAAAGAACTCAATTTCTCTTCAAGTTTTCTATGCAAATCATTGGTCCCACATATAAATCTAACTGAAGCCATGCCAAAACCATCTTCTTGAATAGAAGCAGCAGCTGCATCTTTTATTTCTTTGTTGTTTGCTAGACCAAGATAATCATTGGCACAGAAATTCATAACCTCTTTGCCATCTTTCAGTTTAATTGCAGTTTGTTGAGGCGAATTTATAAATCTCTCGTTTTTGTATAGATCGTCATTTAATATTTGCTCGATCTCATGATCGATATGATTATAGAAACTTTTACTCACAATCAGATTATAATAGAATCCACAATTATCTTATGCATAAAAGAACAAAAATAATATCTACAATAGGACCTTCATCTAAATCTCCAACTTTAATAAAAAAACTTTACGACAAAGGAATGAATGTTGTAAGGATAAACATGTCTCACACCTCAATAGCGGATATGAAAAAAATTATTGGTGATATTAAGACTATAAATAGAAAAATTACTTCTTCTGTAGGGGTGATGATCGACACACAAGGGCCTGAAATTAGAACTGCAAACTTTGGTAAAGATATTGAATTGACTAAAGGCGATGAGATTTTACTTGTCTCTAAAAATTTGAAAAAGAGGAATCAAGTTATTATTGATAATCTTTCACATATTAGGGGCTTGAAGACTGGAGGAAAGATTTCTCTTGATAATGGTCTAATAGATTTAAAAATAATATCTATCTCAAAGCAGTATATAAAATGTTTAGTTCTGGATAGTGGAAAAATATCAGAGAAAAAACATGTTAATTTCCCTGGTGCAAAAATTAAATTACCAACATTAACAGATAAGGATAAGGCAGATCTAAATGAAGCATTGAAGGTTGGGGTTGATTTCATAGCATTATCTTTTTGTCGATCTGCAAAAGATTTAAAAGAACTAAATAGCTTTCTAAGCAAAAACAAATGTCAGCCCACGATATTTGCAAAAGTTGAAGATCAGGAAGGCGTTAAGAATATAAGGGAGATAACAAAAAATAGTGATGGCCTTATGATTGCAAGAGGCGATCTTGGAATTGAAACAGATATGACTAATCTTCCCTACGTGCAAAGAAATATGGTCAAAATTGCTTCTGAATTAGGAAAAAAATCAATTGTTGCAACACAATTACTTGAATCAATGATAAATAAACCTCATCCAACAAGAGCTGAAGTGTCAGATGTTACTAATGCTGTTTATGAAGGTGCAGATGCTTTGATGCTTTCTGGTGAAACAAGTATTGGTAAACACCCAGTAAAATGTGTGCAGTATTTAAGAGATATTTCTTTAAATGCTGAAAGATCTGAAACGCTTCATTTTGAAAGTAATTTAAAACATGAAAGTGATTGGCATACTTTAGCAGCAACGTCAGTAAAACTTGCAAAAAAAATAAAAGCTGATGCTATTGTAGTTTTAACAAGAAGTGGCTTTACTGCAGAACTAATATCTAGTGCAAGACCTAGGGTTCCTGTTTTTGCATTTACTAATAATAGAGCTACACAAAATAAGCTATCAATTTCATCATCAATAGAAAATATTTTCTTAAATTTTAATAAAGATCATGAAAAAACAATTAAAAATGCTTTCGATGTACTGAAAAGTGCATATAAGTTTAAGAATAAAAATAAACTTATTGTTATTTCAGGTGTATTTTCTGATATTTTTGCTGATGCAATACAAATTAGATTTCTGAAATAATGGAATTTAAAAATTTACCGCAATCTAGCCCTTTCCTGAACTTTCAAGACTACTATTTAAAAGCGGAAGAACATGGTGAAAAATTTATTGAGGCTGGATGTATAAGCTCTATTGATGATGAGGATAAACCTCATTCTCGTTTTGTTAATTTTAAATATTTCTTTGAAGACAATCTTATCTTCTTTAGCAGTTATAAAAGTAAAAAGGCAGATAATTTTGATGCCAATAATAATATTTGTGTAAATTTTTGGTGGCCTTCTATAGAAACACAAATAAGAGTTGAAGGGACTATTTCAAAATGCGAAGAAAAATTTTCAGATGAGCATTTTTTTGGTCGAGATGCAGGCAAAAATGTTGCTGCTATGGTTTCAAATCAATCTGAAGAGATTGAATCTTATGAATTGCTAAAACAAAAATATGAAGTGATTAGACAAAAGGTTGATTCAGGTGAAATCGAAGAAAAAAGACCAGATAATTGGGGTGGCTACCAGATTAAAGTAAATTATTTTGAGTTCTGGGAAGCTAATGAAGAAAGGCTCAATTATAGGGAATGCTATAAAAAAGAATCTGATGAATGGAGAAAATTCTTTCTTCAGTCTTGAGCTAATTCTAGATTTACTAATAACTCTGGATTAATTCTATTGCCATTGAGATAAACTACCCAATGTAAGTGCGGTCCTGTAACTCTCCCAGTAGACCCTACATAAGCAAATTCTTGTCCTTGGTCTACTACATCCCCTACTTGCACTACAAAACTGTCTAGATGGCTAAAAGAGGTAAACAAACCTCCTCCATGATCTAGCATTACAATATTTCCGCTATAAAAATGACTCTCAGCTAAAACAACTTTACCTTTTTTTGGTGCAACTATAGGAGTCCCAACTGCTCCTCTAATATCTAATCCCATGTGAGGTGAACGAGGACTATCATTTATAAATCTTCTTTTACCGAAAGGACTAGTAATAACTGCATTGATAGGAGTAATAAAATTAAAATCTTGACCAAATTGAGGTGAATTATTTCTTGTAATGCTTCTTATCTTTAAATATTCAGCAGAAGCTCTTTCACGATCTTCAATACTAGGATTAACAAGAGACTCATTATTAATTTTAATTCTTGATTCGCCGTAATCACTGTAATTAACTAATATAGTTCTACCAATAAAATTAATTTCGGTATTCTCATCAACATAAGGCAATCCATACACTAAGAATCTTTCATTGTCTTGAATAATTGAATAACCAGAATCTACATCTTCATTAATAGGTATTAGCACGTAACCAGCCGATTGGCCTTGAAATACCTCATCAATAGTTTCTATTTGATCGATACTTTTACATGAAGCTAAAAATAAGACAAAAATTAAGGTTAGTTTCTTCATACCTAATTTGATTATTGGCGGAGAGAGAGGGATTCGAACCCTCGATACAGTTGCCCGTATAACACCTTAGCA
>CAYFES010000014.1:7970-16166 GCA_964342225.1 uncultured Gammaproteobacteria bacterium | reverse complement strand
TATCAAATGTTGTAGGTCACAAATGATAACAGGTTGGCATTAAGCTGCCAAACTATAGTTGTAATTATTTGCAACTATTTGTTTTAAACAATATTTAACGAGTTATGTTCATGCTCGATATGCACTTTAGGTTCCGTGGTAGACGTCAAAGCCTAATACGCCCCCGAACCGGCAATAATAATGCTTATTTGTACTTTTTTAAAGCCCTTTCTTGATCTCTTTGAATATCTGCAGCTTTCTTAGTTTGCTTCTTGTCGTAATTTTTCTTTCCTTTTGCTAATGCAATTTCAAGTTTTGCTAATTGACCTTTCCAGAATAGTTTTACTGGAATGCAGGTTTGTCCTTTAGCTGAAATAGCAAACAATATGTTTGAAACCTCCTTTTTCTTTAAAAGGAGTTTTCTAAATCTCATAGGATTAACTGATTCTTTTTGATTTATATGAGCAAGAGGGTCTATTCTTGCTCCTACAAGCCATAATTCATCCTTGATATCTTTAATATAGGCTTCTTTGATATTTAGCTTACCTTGTCTAAGTGATTTTACTTCCCAGCCTTCCAAAGATAATCCAGCAACAAATTTCTCTTCTAAGAAAAAATCAAATCTTGCTTTCTTATTTGAAGCTACAGTTTTACTATTCATATGTATGATTTTACAAGATCAAGTAAAACTTTTTAGTTATTTAGGTCTATTGCCCTTTATTCTTGTTCCAGTAGTTGCTTGGATCTCTCCAGAAACTGCATATAACAACAAATTAATAGAATTTTTCTATTCTTGGTCAGCATTAATGTTTGCTTTCATGACAGGAACTTTTTGGATCTTAGCTTTAAAGAACAATCAAAACATATCTATGGTTATAGGTTTATTTGCTCTTCTTTTTGTAGTTATGGCTTCTTTCTATTCGTTTGAAATAATTAATCCTATTTTGTTTTTAGTAAGTTTGTTAATTCTCTATGAATTAGGGTATTTATTTGAAAAAAAACTCATTAAAGACATGGAATGGTACAAAAATCTAAGATTCCATCTAACTTTTTCAATAAGAATTTGCCATTTGTTAATGATTGCGTTTATATTTACTAATCAATAATTAAATCGATGGCAACAAAATCAAATCAATGGAATAACAATACAGCATTTTTACTTGCTGCTACTGGTTCAGCAGTTGGACTTGGAAATATTTGGGGTTTTCCATATAAAGCAGGAGAGAATGGCGGAGGACTATTCGTTCTTTTATATATATTCTTTGTTATTACTCTTGGGTTGCCAGTATTTATGGCTGAAGTTTTTATAGGAAAGAAAGGTAAAAGTAATCCTGTAAGCGCAATAGAAAGTTTAGCTGACAAATCAAAATCAACAAGAAGTTGGAACATAGTTGGATATGGAGGCATCTTAGCAAGTTTAATTATTGCTGGATACTATGCAGTAATTGCAGGATTTGTAATTAATTATGGTTTCTTATCTGCTGGTGGTGTCGAAGTAGGGGCAGCTAAAGAATTATGGGTTAATGAACAAAATCAGTTTTGGGATATGACTCTATGGACAGCAATATTTATTGTTGGGTCTTGTTATGTTGTTGCTAACGGTATAGATGCAGGCATAGATAAAGCTATGAGATTTTTATTGCCTATGCTCTTTGTTTTAGTTTTAGCCATGGTTGTTTATGGAGCATATCAAGGTGATTTTGCTGCAGGTGTAAGTTATTTATTTTCATGGAAATCTGATGACTTTTCAGCAGGGACGGTTCAGGCTGCTATTGGGCAAGCATTCTTTTCTTTAAGTATCGGTATGGGAACACTAATGGCTTTTGGATCCTATATGCCATCAAACCAAAAAGTTTCTAAAGCTTCTGCAGTCGTTGTGACTGCAGATACAAGTGTTGCATTACTTGCTGGTCTAGCTATTTTTCCTTTGGCCTTTGGTTTAGGTTTCCAGCCTGAAGGTGGTAGCGCTCTAGTATTTGAAACTATGACAGAAGCTTTTGCGCAACTTGGTTTAGTTGGCCAGGTCGTTGGACCACTATTCTTCTTTTTACTAGCTGTTGCTGCATTTAGTTCAATGATCTCCATATTGGAGCCTAGTGTTGCATTTCTAACTCAAAAGTTCTCTATGTCAAGAATGAAAGCGACAGGAATAATCTTGCTGGTTTGTATACTTTTATCTCTTGTAAGTATTGCAGGCCATAACGTTTGGAAAGATATTGCTATCGGAGCACTAGATAATCCATTTGAAGCAATGAAATACTTTGCTGATGACTTCTTATTGCTTCTAGTTGGAACTGGAATGTCAATTTTTGTAGGTTGGAGACTTCAAAAGGTTGTTGATGCAGACACAATGGGAATAAATAATACAGCCATGATGAATCTTTGGGTATTTATACTTAAGTGGGTTAGCCCTATCTTCTTAATGGTTATTTGGACTTTAGGTAATTTACAGATTCTATTTGGTATTAGGTTTTTTTAGAACTATATCTTAATTACATCAATCTCAGATAAAAGATTTTTGTCGTCAAAAACAAGTTTAAGCCTTCTTTCTAATTCAATGGTGTCCCCACTCTTAATTTGATAAAAATAATTCCATACATTTTTTTCAAAAAAATTCTCAAATGAAGGCTGCCCCATTACGTATGTAACTTGATCTTTTGTCATTCCTATTTCAAGTCTATTGATATCTTCTTGCTTAAATACAGTGCCTTGTGTAATGGATACTCTATATATGCTTGCATTTGAACAAGATATCATTATTAAAGATATAATAAGAATCAGTATTTTTTTCATTTGAGATAGAATAAATGTTATGAACGATAAAACCAATAAAAATTTAAAAGAAGCTGGATTAAAAGCTACTTTACCTAGAATAAAAATTTTAGAAATACTCCAAAGAACTTCTGGTACAGACGATCATTTTACAGCAGAAGACATATATAAAGAGTTGATAATAAATAATTATGATGTAGGTTTGGCTACTGTTTATAGAGTTCTTACTCAATTTGAGAATGCAGGTATAGTCGTAAAACATCAATTTGATGTTAATAAATCAGTATATGAGCTTAATGATCCTCAACATCATGATCACATGGTATGTGTTGATACTGGAGAGATTACAGAATTTAATGATGAAGTAATTAAAAAGAAACAGAGAGAAATAGCAGCCAAACATGGCTATGAATTACTCGATCAAAGCTTGGTTCTGTACGTAAAAAAAATCAAAAAATAGTATGAAAAAAAACGAAGAAGAGAAGGTTGAACAAGAACCTTCTGTTGAAAATCAAGAAAACAAAGAACAAACCAAATCAGAGGAGCTCAATAATCTTACTTATGAAGAGTTGCTTGAAAAGGTTGATGTTCTGAAAGAAGAAGCTCTAAGATCAGCCGCTGAATTAGAAAATCATAAAAAAAGAACAGCCAATGAACTTATAAATGCTTTGAAATATGCTAACTCTGAGTTACTTATGTCGTTGATACCTGTTATCACTTCTCTTGAGAAAGCACTAGATAATTCAGAAGATGAGAAGAAAATCGACAGAGAAGGTATTCTATTAATTTTAGATTCATTTGAAAAAACACTTGAGAATTTCAATATTGTTCCTATAAAACCCACTGGGGAAGAGTTTGACCCAGAAAAGCATGAAGCTGTTTCTACGGTTAATAACTCAGGGGAAAAAGATAATATTGTTTCAAATACCCTTGAAAGAGGATGGTCTCTTAACGAAAGAGTAATCAAACCTGCCCTTGTTGTTGTAAATAAAAATAATTAACAACTTATTAATAAATAATAAAAAGGAAAAAAAATGGCAAAAGTTATAGGAATAGATTTAGGTACAACTAATTCATGTGTCTCGGTTATGGACGGTGCAGAACCAGTTGTTATATCAAATGCAGAGGGAGATAGAACAACACCATCTGTTGTCGCTTATTCATCTGATAATCAGGTGTTAGTTGGTCAAGCAGCCAAAAGACAGGCAGTAACAAACCCTGAGAAAACACTTTTTGCAGTTAAAAGACTAGTAGGCAGAAAATTTAAAGATGATGTTATACAAAAGGATCTCAAATCAGTTCCGTATGGAATTGTTGAAGCTGAAAATGGTGATGCTTGGGTTGAAGTTGATGGTAATAAGATGGCCCCACCACAAGTATCTGCTGAGATACTCAAAAAAATGAAAAAAACAGCGGAAGACTATCTAGGTTCTAAAGTTGATAGTGCAGTTGTAACAGTTCCAGCATATTTTAATGATTCACAAAGAAAAGCTACAGAAGCAGCCGGTAAGATAGCAGGACTTAAAGTAGAAAGAATAATTAATGAACCTACTGCAGCAGCTTTAGCTTTTGGGCTAGATAAGCTAAAAAAAGATGGTGTTATAGCAGTATATGATCTTGGTGGAGGAACTTTTGATATATCCATAATTGAAATGACTAATGTGGATGGTGAATATCAATTTGAAGTTATCTCTACATCAGGAGATACACACCTGGGTGGAGAAGATTTCGATTCTCTTTTAATTAACTTTTTTATTGATGAATTTAAAAAAGAATCAGGATTTGATTTAAATAAAGATCCTATGGCTCTTCAAAGATTAAAAGAGGCTGCAGAAAAAGCAAAAATTGAATTATCTACTACAGATCAAACTGAAGTTAATTTGCCTTACATAACAGCTGATGCTAGTGGACCAAAACATTTCGTGCAAAAAATTACTAGAGCTAAACTTGAATCTTTAGTTGGGGATTTAGTTACTAAAAGTTTAGAGCCAGTTAAAACAGCCTTAAAAGATGCAAAACTTAGCCCAAAAGATATCAATGATGTAATCCTTGTTGGTGGACAAACAAGAATGCCGATGGTTCAAAAGACTGTTGCTGATTTCTTTGGTAAAGAAGCAAGAAAAGATATTAATCCTGATGAAGCTGTAGCTTTAGGTGCAGCCACTCAAGGAGCAGTTCTAAGTGGCGAAAGATCAGATGTATTATTGTTAGATGTAACGCCTTTAACATTGGGAATAGAAACTTTAGGTGGTGTGATGACACCACTAATAGAAAAGAATACGACTATCCCAACAAATAAATCACAAGTTTTTTCGACAGCAGAGGATAATCAGACAGCTGTAACGGTGCATGTATTACAGGGAGAAAGAAAGAAAGCTTCAGATAATAAATCTTTGGGACAATTCAACCTAACAGATATACCTGCAGCCCCTAGAGGAACTCCTCAAATTGAAGTTACATTTGATATTGATGCAAATGGAAAAATAGCTGTTTCAGCTAAAGATAAATCATCAAATAAGGAGCAATCTATTACTATTCAAGGTGGCAGTGGTCTATCTGATGAAGAAATCGAGAAAATGGTAAAAGATGCAGAATTGAATGCTGAGGAAGACAAGAAGTTTGAAGAATTAATTGCTTCTAGAAATATGGCAGATGGTGTCGCAAGTTCTACAAAGAAAGCAATGGAAGAAAACAAAGAAAACCTTTCAGAAGATGAGATTAAACCTTTGGAAGAGGCTATTGTGAAGGTTGAAGAGGCTTGCAAGGAAGACAGCAAGGAGAATATCGATAAATCTGTTGAAGAATTATCAAAAATTGCTCAACCACTTTCAGATAAACTCTTCAAAAAAGAAGAGACTCAAGAACCTGATAAAGAATCAACTGATAAAAGTGACGATGCTGTTGATGCAGAGTTCAAAGAGGTTGATGATGAAAAAGATAAATAATCGTGAAAAGAGATTATTATGAAGTTCTTGGTGTTGATAGAAATGTCTCGCAAAGTGATTTAAAGAAAGCCTTCAAAAGGCTAGCAATAAAATATCATCCTGATAAAAATCCTGGCAATAAAGAAGCTGAAGATAAATTCAAAGAAGCTGCTGAAGCTTATGAAGTCTTAAGTGATCCATCTAAAAGAACAACTTATGATCAATTTGGTCATCAAGGTGTAAATAGTAGTTTTGGTCAATCAGGTTTCCGTAATGTAGATATAAATGACATCTTCAATAATATTTTTGGTGGAGATGAAATATTTGGAGACATTTTTGGAGACATTTTTGGCGGAGGAATGAGAAGAGGTCCAAGAAGAGGTCGGAATATTCAAATGTCATTGGATTTATCTTTAGAAGATGCAGTTTTTGGGAAAAGTATAGAAATTAATTTACCAAATACTAGAAAAAAGGTTTCTGTTAATATTCCAGCAGGAGTAGATACTGGTAATAAGATTAGACTATCTGGAGAAGGAGAACCAAGTCAGTATGGCGGTGATAATGGGGATCTTTTTATTGTTGTAAATGTCTTGGGCCATGAATTTTTTGAAAGAGAAGCCAATCATCTTTATTGTGAAATTCCATTAAGGATAGACCAAGCAATACTTGGAGATGAAATTGAAGTACCTACTTTAACTAAAAAAGTTTTACTTAAGATACCTCCCGAAACACAAACAGGAAAAGTATTTAAATTAAGAGATCTAGGTGCTGGTTCTCTTCATGGTAATAGTAAAGGTGATCTTTTCATTAGGGTAGTCGTAGAGACCCCATCAAGAATTAATGGAGAGCAGAAAAAAAATATTTCTGACGCTTTTTCAGATCTAGAGAAGAATTTTTCCGAATCAAAAAAATTTATAGATAAACTAAATAAAAAATTTAAATGATAAATATTTGTCTTTTTGGAGCATCAGGAAAAATGGGCAAGGCTGTAATATTAGCAGCAGGCAATGATGATGATGTAAATATAAATAATTTTATAGTTAGAGAAGAATCAAATAATTTAAATAAAAATGTTGGCGAATTTCATTTCGGCAACTTAAATGAATATGCATTTGCATCTTATCCGAACAAAGATTTTGATCTAATTATAGATTTTGCAACAAGAAACGATATTGAAAAAAGAATTGAGATCTATAAAGCTCTCAAAAAGCCATTAATTTTTTGTTCATCAGGACTAAATGAATCTCAGATAAATGAAATAAAAAATCTATCTGATTATTTCCCAGTCTTTATAGCTGATAATACCTCTATTCTCATGTCTTTAATGAAAGAAGCCGCAATCAAAACAAAGAAAATATTACAAAAAAGAGATTACTCATTATCTATCAATGAAAAGCATCATAAAGATAAACTAGATCTGCCATCAGGCACTGCTTTAAGGCTCTGTGAAGCTTTAAATATAGACCCTGAAAGAGTAGATAGTGTTAGGGAAGGTGATAATGAAAGTTATCATGAAGTAGTTTTTTCAACAGATTATGGAGATAAGCTTCAAATAAAGCATTCAGGCAATAGAAACGTATATGCAGTTGAAGTGCTTAATATTGCAAAATGGTTTTACCAAAAGCCCAAAAACCTTTATTATATGCAGACCTTAATAGAAGACTTACATGAGTAAATTAGATATTAGTATTGAACAGCTATTTGAATTGGGTGCTCATTTTGGGCACAGGAAGAGATTCTGGAATCCTCATATGGAGGATTATATCTTCTGTGAAAAAAATAATATCCATATAATCGATCTATACAAAACTCAAGAAAAGATAGCTGAGCTATATGAAGCATTCAGAAATCAGTCTTCTGTTGGAAATAAGATTATGATCGTAGGAACAAAGAGAGTTGCATCTAGTCATGTCTCTGATTTCGGTCAAAAAACCAGCATGCCTTATATATCACATAGGTGGTTAGGCGGAATGTTAACAAATTGGAAGACTATTAAAGTCCCTATAAACAAGTTACTTGAGTATGAAGAAAATAAAGCTTCAGGAGAGCTTGATAATATGATTAAAAAAGAAGCTGTCATGCTAGAAAAAGAAATGAAAAAACTAGCTTTAAACTTCGATGGCGTAAAAGACATGAAGGGTCTTCCTGATGCTCTTTTTGTAGTCGATGTTGAGAGTGAAAAGATAGCAGTACAAGAAGCTCTTAAAATGGGAATTCCTGTATACGGATTAGTAGACACAAATAGTAATCCAAAAAATTTAACTAACTTTATTCCAATAAATGATGATTCATCTAGAACAATTAAATTTGTATTAGATCTTTTATCTCAAGCAATCCTTGAGGGACAAGATTCTGCAAGAAAACAAGGATTAGTACAGAAACTAGATGGGGATAAGGGTCCTAAAGTATTTTCATTAAATACATCAACAAAAAAAGTTTCAGTAGAGACAGCTAAAGAAGAAGTAAAAGAAACTAAAGAAGAAGTAAAAGAAACTAAAGAAGAAGTAAAAGAAACTAAAGA
>CAYFES010000014.1:0-7870 GCA_964342225.1 uncultured Gammaproteobacteria bacterium | reverse complement strand
AAGAAACTAAAGAAGAAGTAAAAGAAACTAAAGAAGAAGTAAAAGAAACTAAAGACGCTACACATTCTGAAGCAGATCTATCAAAGCTTACTAAAGTACAGCTTGTAGAATTTGCAGAAAAAAATGATCTCAAGATCAAGAAGAGCGCTAAGAAAGCTTCAATTGTCGAAGAGATACTCTCCCAACTTAAATAATGATCACAGCACAACTTGTTAAAGAATTACGAGATAGAACAGGTATATCTATGATGGATTGTAAGTCAGCTCTAGTTGAAGCGGATGGCGACATTGATAAAGCAATAGAAGTCTTAAGAAAGAAAAGCATAATAAAAGCTGAAAAAAAATCTAGCAGAGAAACCAATGAGGGAGTAATCGTACTTGGGAAAACAAGTGATGGCGATTTTATTATAGAAGTAAATACTGAAACTGATTTTGCTGCAAAAGATGCAGATTTTCAGGTCTTCTTATCAGATCTATCTGCCTTCTGTTCAGATAAAAATCCTAAAGACTTAAATGAACTGGAAGGATTGTATAAAGACCAACTTTTAGAAATAATTCAAAAGATAGGCGAGAACATAAAAATTTCATATTTTGAGAAAATATCCAGTGATGGAGCTTTTATCTATTCATACTTACATACAGATAAGAAACTAGCGGCTTTAGTTAAGTTGGATAAAGATCAACCAGAATTAGGTAGAGATATAGCAATGCAGGTCTCAGCTAATAGTCCTTTAGCAATTTCAGCTGAGGATATTGACCAAGATATTCTTGATAAAGAGAAAGAAATAGCAATTGCAACTCTAGAAGGCGAGAATAAGCCAGATGATATTAAAGAAAAGATCGTAATGGGCAAATTAAATAAATTTAAACAAGAAAATTCTCTAGTTGAACAACCATTTATAAAGGATCCAGATCAAAAAATAAAAGATATTCTTAATGGAGCCACAATACTTGCTTTTGCAAGAAAAAAAGTTGGTCAATAAACTTCTATTTCTATAACAGAGCTCTTTTATAATAAAATAGTAAGAAACTATAAAAGGTAAATTGCATCATGGATAAATATCAACAAATTCTTGATTCTTGCGAAGAGAGAATGTCTTCTTCATTTAAAAATTTCACTGACAACTTAAAAAAGATAAGAACAGGAAGAGCCAATCCAGCAATGCTTGATGGAATAAATGTTGATTACTATGGGACTATGACCCCATTAAATCAATGCTGCTCAATAACAGTTGAAGATTCAAAAACTTTAAGTCTTTCTCCTTGGGATAAAGGTTTAGTTCAAGAGATAGATAAAGCAATTCAAAAGTCTGATATTGGAATAAACCCTACCGTAGCTGGAGATGTTATTCGAATAATTATGCCTCCATTAACAGAAGAATCTCGAATAGATTTAACAAAAAAAGCTAAAGCTGAAGCCGAGAATGGAAGAATAGCTGTTAGAAATATAAGAAGAGATGCTCTAGCAGCAATGAAGAGCCTAGAAAAAGATGGAGAGCTGACTGAAGATGACATTTCAGACTCAGAAAAAGATATTCAAGAAATTACTTCTAAATTCATAAAGTCAGTTGATGACTCCCTTGAATCTAAGGAAAAGGATCTGCTTACAATCTGATGCCTGAACCTAAAACAGTGGCCATCATTATGGATGGAAACAGGAGATGGGCAAAAAAAAATAATCTACCAATACCGTCAGGCCATAGAAAGGGCATTGAGTCACTTATTGAAATTGTTAAAACTGCAAAAAAATCGAAGATAGAAAGACTTATAGTCTATGCATTCTCAACAGAAAATTGGTCTAGAGATAATTTCGAAGTAAATGCCTTAATGAATCTTATTAACTTTGGTGTCGATGTTAAATTAAACGAGATAAAAGAAAATGGCATCAAGTTGGATTTCATTGGTAATTTAGCTGATTTGCCAGAGAAGGCAAAAAAAAGCATAGATAAGTGTATTAATGAAACTAAAGATTTAACAGAACTTACATTAACAGTAGCTTTAAACTATGGAGCTATTTCTGACATTCTAGAAGCTGTAAAAACTATAAATGAAAAGAATATTGAGTTAAATAAAGAAAACTTTTTTAAGGAAACACAGATTGGAGAGCAAGAAGTTGATATTTTTATAAGAACAGGCGGCGATAAAAGATTAAGCAACTTTTTATTAGCCAATATTGGATACACTGAACTATTTTTCTCAGATAAATTATGGCCAGAATTTTCGAATAATGATTTCATTAAGATTTTAGACGAGTTTAGAGAAAGACAGAGGAGATTTGGTAAATGAAAAGTATATCTATATTTGGATTTACTGGCTCAATTGGTAGCCAGGCATTAGAAATACTTAGAAAGCATAAAGATCAGTTCTCTTTTGATGTATTTGTATGTAATTCTAATGTGGATAAAGCCTTAGAGATTATTAATGAGTTTAATCCAGAATATGTATTTTTATCTGATGTAATTGCAGCAGATAAATTAAAGGAATCATTGCCTTCTCAGACTAAGATCTTCGTCGATATTAGTGATGTTATAACTCATTTAAAAGCAAATCATAGTGATATATATCTTTCAGCTATATCGTCTTTTGACTGCCTTGAATTGACTATTCTTGCAGCTGAATCAGGAAATAAACTTTTATTAGCAAATAAGGAAAGCTTAGTTGTCTATGGCGAAGCTTTAATAAATATTTCTAATAAGGCAGGAACTCAGATAGTGCCAATTGATTCAGAACATTATTCATTGATGAATTCATTAAATAATGTTGAAAAGAGTAGCATAGATAGAGTTTTTATTACTGCATCTGGTGGACCTTTTGTTGGACAATCACGTCAAGAAATAGAGGACAAAAAGCCTGAGGAAGCATTAGATCATCCAAATTGGGATATGGGTGACAAAATAACTATTGATTCAGCAACACTTGTTAATAAGTGTTTTGAATTAATTGAAGCAAAATATTTGTTTAATCTTGATGCAGATAAGTTAGAAGTATTAATTCAACCTCAAAGTATTATTCATTCAATGGTGGAGCTAAAAGATGGCTCAGTTGAAGCCCAAATGTCTCTACCAAGCATGATAATTCCTCTATCTTTTGGTCTGTTAGACCAATATTCTGATAAAACGAAAAAAGATTTCTCTTTAGATATGTTCAAAGAAGATATAAGACTAACAATTTCAGATTTTCCCAAGGACAGAGAAGAATTAATAGATATATCAAAAGATGTTATGAAAAATGGAGGCAATAGAGGGCTTATATTTGCAACTGTAAATGATTTTGCAGTTAAAAAATACTTAGAAGGAGAAATCAATTTTGGAGAAATATATAATTTAATTTTTAAACATTACTCTGAGATTGGAAAGAAAGAAATTTTAAGTTTAGAGGACTTAAGAGACAATCAACGTGAAATATTGAATTATTTAGGAAGTATTTAATATGACATATTTAATTGGAACATTAATTCTTTTTCTAGTTTTAGTAACTTTCCATGAATATGGACATTATTCAGTTGCAAGATTCTTTAAGATAAAAGTGCTTAAATTCAGCATAGGTTTTGGCCGAGATCTATTTAATTGGACGAATAAAGATGGAGTCAAATTCTCGCTATCAATGATACCTCTTGGAGGTTATGTAGCCTTTCATGATCCTAATGATGTTGAAAATTACAATAAATTAACCGCAGAAGAAAAAAAGTACGTACTTGCTAATAGGCCTTCTTTTGAGAAAGCATTAGTTATTTTAGCTGGGCCTGTGTTTAATTTTATTTTAGCTTTATTTACTTTTAGCTTAGTTGGTCTGTTCTTGCCTAAGGAATCTGACTTAGTATCAGCAAAAATAGATAAATTTGATGATGACAAACTTTATAGGGTTGTATCTGTAAATGATAATCAAATTAAAAATGCACAAGATTTAGAAATAAAACTACTAGATTTAACTGGTTTAACAGGTGAAGTCAGGATAGGACTTTTTGATTATGAAAGTCAGGAATCTATTGAGCTTGTAGAAACCGTTGAAAATTTAAAATTTGATCAAGAACAAGCGCCATCTTCATACTTTTCTTTATCACCAGGCATAGATTACCCTCCAAGAATTGGAGCCATAGATGAGAGTGGTATTGCAGATTTAGCTGGACTGAAAGAAGGGGACATCATATTAGAGGTCAATTCAAATAAAGTCTTCTCAAGATATCAAACGATTGAGTTATTGAATCAATATGGCAGACAATTATCTTTATTAGTAAATAGAAATGACAATACTGTCACAGTAAATTTACCATCTAAAAGTGAAGGAATGTCATATGGCATACTATTAGCGCCTGAAAGAAATAATTTACTTTCCTCATTAAGTTTTGGTTTCAACCAAACAATTTTCTGGATAGTTAATATATTCAAGTTTTTATATAAGACTTTTACCGGAAGTATGGGTCTAGATAGCCTTAGCGGCCCTGTTGGGATTACAAAAGTTGCAGGGGATACTCTGAGTCAGGGCTTAATACCTTTTCTTCTTTTGTTAGCAATGTTGAATATTAGTCTTGGAGCATTTAATCTTTTACCATTACCAATGCTTGACGGGGGCCAATTATTGTTTATCTTAGTTGAGGAAATAAAAGGATCACCAATAAGTTTGAAACTAAAAGCATTGTTATTCAATCTAAGTTATTTATTAATAATGACTTTATTTGTTTTTGTTATTATCAATGATGTGATGAGGCTATTTTGAAGAAATTTATATCAGCAATTCTATTAACACTAGCTTTTTATATGCATTCTACTGTTCTTATAGAGGATATAAGGATAGAAGGACTACAAAGAGTTTCTCTTGGTAGTGTTCTAGATACTGTTCCAGTAACTATTGGGGATAAAATTGATGAGACTGATTATCAAAGAATAATACGTACTTTATTTTCTACTGGTCAATTTGATGATATTCAGTTAAGAGCAGAAGGAAATATTCTGTATGTTAAGGTTCAAGAGAGACCAACCATCTCTTCAATAAAAATTGACGGTAACTCTGCAATTAAGACAGAAGACTTATTAGGAGCTCTTGGATCTGAAGGTATTTCAGAAGGTTCTGTTCTAAAAAGAGCAACATTAGATTTGATTACAAGAGGTTTGCAAGCTCAATACTCACAACAAGGCAGATATGGAGCGACTGTAGATGTCAAACAAAAGGATAGACCAAGAAACAGGGTTGAAGTAGATATAGACATTGATGAAGGATCTTCTACAGCAATATCAGCTATTGAGATAATCGGTAACAAATCTTTCACAGATAATGAAATAAGAAGGGTCTTTGAACTTACAGAAGGATCCATTCTTTCTGTATTCACAAATGATAATAAATATACAAAAGAGAAACTCCAGTCAGATTTAGAAAATTTAGAATCTTTCTATAAAGATAGAGGTTATTTGCAATTTAGATTGGATTCATCCCAAGTTTCAATTAGTGAAGATCTTGAAGAGTTATTTATAACTTTAGTTGTTAGTGAAGGGGATAGATATGCTTTAAAAGAAATAAAAATATCTGGAGAATTGCCTCTAGAGAGAGAATTTTTTGAGAGTTTTATAAACATTCCTGAAGATACTTATTACTCCGAGTCACTTATTACTAGTTATGAGGAATTTTATGCAAATATTCTTGGTAATGAGGGTTACACTTTTGCTGAGGTAGAAGGCGTACCAACTATAGATGAAGAGAATAAAACCGCTGACATTACCTTTGTTTTTAATCCTGGAAGAAAAAATTACACACGAAGAATTCTTTTTGCTGGCAATAACTTTACAACTGATGAAGTTCTTAGAAGAGAAATGAGACAGTTTGAGGGAGCTCCAGCATCAAATCAAGCAATAGAGCAATCTAAGCTTTTATTAGAAAGAACAGGATTCTTTAAGACTGTAAATGTAGAAACTGTTCCAGTTGCAGGAGAAGAAGATAAAGTTGATGTCATATTTGATGTAGAAGAACAGCAATATGGCAATATTATTGGTGGTTTTGGCTATTCTCAATTTGGATTTTCTTTTAATTTTAATATTCAACAGCAAAACTTTTTAGGCAGTGGTAACACTGTGGGAGTTGGAACGCAGATTAGTGATTATTCAAAAAATATCTTTTTACAATATGAAAACCCATATTACACAATCGATGGAGTAAGTAGAGGTTATACACTCAACTACAGAGAGTTTGATTATTCATCATTTGGAATAACAGACTACAACACAGCAAGTTATGGGCTTTCAGTTAGTTTTGGATTTCCTATTTCTGAGATTCAAAGACTTGGTTTCAATATAGGGTATGATCATACAGAATTACAATCAGGCGGAATGGCTGCAAGAGAAATTCTTGATTTCCTTGAATCTGAAGGTGATGTATTTGACACCTTAAAATTCCAAGGCTATTGGACTAGAGCTACTTTAAATAGAGGAATGTTTCCAACTGACGGTACTTTAAATCAAGTCCAACTACAAACAACTTTACCTGGATCAACGTTAAATTATTTTAGAATCGATTATAAGAATGAGTATTATCAGCCACTACCTATAGGAGAAGATCTAGTATTTAAAGCGTCATCAAGGATTGGTTATACAGGTGCATTTGGAGATACAGATATACCTCCATATTACGAAAATTTTTATGCAGGAGGACCTTATTCTATAAAGGGCTATGAAGCTAATAGTCTGGGTCCAAGAATAACCCCAGTGCCTTGTTATGGTTATGTGTCTGCTGATGATTATTGTCCTCCTCTTATTGATAATGACTATGATGGGACGCCTGATACACCTTATTACAATCAGTATGCGTCTTATAGAATAAATAGGCCGATTGGCGGTAATGTTCTCTTAGAGACTAGCCTTAATCTTATTTTTAAAATTCCATTTATTGAGGATCAAAGCCAATTTAGAACAGCAGTTTTTATTGATGTAGGTAATGTTTTTTCAACAAATTGCTCTGCTTATCAGACTGAATGTTTTGCGCCTGATTTTGATGAGCTTAGAGGTTCTTATGGTCTTGGTGGCAGTGCAATCACTCCATTTGGACCAATAAGTGTTTATGTTGCCATACCTTTCAATAATGGTCCTTTAGACAGGGTAAAGAGATTTGAATTCACAGTTGGAAATAAGTTCTAAAAAATTTCTCGATTCTTGTGTAAAAGTCGGCTAAAATAGCGAAACTTAAGGATTTATTATGAATAAAATTAAATATCTATTACTTTCAGGTCTGCTTGCAGTCTTTTCAACTTCATTGTTTGCTGAAGGCACATTTGTTTTAAACGCAGAGAGAGCTATGTTAAGCACTCAATATGCACAAGATGTATTTAAGAAATTAGATGAAGATGCAGATTTCATTGCAGATAGAGAAAGACTTGAGTTACTACAAACCGAAGGTCAGGCAATCCTTGAAGATTTTCAAAAAAATCAAGAGACACTTTCTGATGAGCAAATAGCTGATATGCAAGGAAAACTTGAAGATAAACAGACCGAGATCCAATTTTTAACACAGAAATTACAAAATAAAGCCCAAGAGACTCAACAGGCTGTAATTACAACTCTTTCACCAGACTTCCAAAGAATTCTTGGTGAGCTTATAAATGCTAAAGATATGGATATGGTGGTTACTCCTCAGGCTCTATTTTATGCTGATCCTGATTTAGACATTACTGATGAAGTTACTGCTCTATTAGATGTAGCTTTAGCAGAAAGTTCTGAATAGTAGTAATCTTACTTAATGGAATCATTTACTTTAGATAAGCTAGCCAAAATAATTGGCGGCGATGCTTTAGGAGTAGGAGATTTCATAATAAATTCAATTGAAGACTCATCTACTTGTTCAAAAAGTGGAATATGTTACTTAAAAGATAAAAAATATCTTGTAAACTTGAG
>CAYFES010000013.1:16221-17281 GCA_964342225.1 uncultured Gammaproteobacteria bacterium | reverse complement strand
AAATGTGAATATTGGTACTAGCGGAGCAGAAATTGGTGGCGCATTTGGTGGAGAAAAAGATACAGGTGGAGGAAGAGAGTCTGGCTCTGATTCATGGAAAGCCTATATGAGAAGAACTACAGCAACAGTGAACTATGGAGACGATCTACCTCTTGCTCAAGGTGTAGAGTTCGACGAAAAATAGGTCTTTAAATCGCACATTTGCTTCCTTTTTTTATCTTTATAATCTAGTCTAAATATTGAGGATAAATTTATGAAAAATTTTATAAAAATTATTTTTTTGATGCTGATGACTCTATTTATTGTAGGTTGTTCATCAGATCCAGAAGTACAAGAAGTAGCAGATGGCTTAGTAAATGAAAGTACAGGCATAACTCAAAAAATAGCCAATTGCATGGCTAAAGATGCAAAGTCTTCTATGACAGATGAAGAATGGGATGCTTACCATGAAATGGTTGCTGGAGATGGCGATATGAGTGGTATGACTGAAGATTTATTTATGAAAGTTATGACTGCTGGTGTGAAATGTAATGCACCTTTGTTTTAAGGAGATAGATAATGTTAGATTTTAAGAAAATTGAAAATATTTGCGCAATCGTATTGATTGTTGCTTTCTTTTTGCCGTGGGTAAGTTTTGGAGGCATGTTCTCAGTTGCTGGGTATGAACTTCCAAATGCAGCTGAAGGAATAAATGCAATGGCTGCTGCTTGGAGTGAAAGTGGTGAAGTGGATACTAATTACGCAATATACCTAGTTTATTTAGTTCCTTTGCTTGCTGTTGGCGTTTTGGCTACTGACTACCTTAAATCAGATGAAAAAGTAGCTCATTATGTAGCGATAGCAGCCGGAGTTTTTCCACTACTTGGATTTCTTTACATGGTAATTGATAATGGGATGCAAGGAATGGCTATTGGCATTTACCTAACTGTAGTAGCTGCAATTGTAATGTTGTTAGCTACATTCGGAGTCATAAAAAGACCTGAGTAAGTAAAAATAACTATAAAAAAAAGGCAGATTTTCATCTGCCTTTTTTATTTAAAATAAAAACTACTATTCGTCG